>PEXO01000056.1:4187-17322 GCA_002779045.1 Elusimicrobia bacterium CG08_land_8_20_14_0_20_59_10
TTAACGTCGAACCAGGCCAGCATTTTACCGGAACCGCGGCGCACAAGCACCCGCATTTTTCCGGCGGCCGGGCCGGAAGCCTCGAACCTGGAGAAGAACTCGCGGCCGCTGGCGGTCTCCTTTATTACTTTGGCGAAGTCCCTTTTAAGCGCCTTGCTGAGCGCAGCATCGTAGCGGTATGAAAATCCCGGGAGCGGGAGAAGAGCTATGATAACCAATGACAGAGCAACCGCACGCATGGGCCTATGTTAGCAAAATTTGGCCGTCCGATGGCTAGAGGCCCTTGGCCGCCTGAGGCGCATAGCGCTTGATACGGCATGGCCATAGGCCTGATACGGCACAAACGCACGTTTGACAAAGCACGCCGCAATGTATAAGATTGCTTAAAGGCTTGCGGTAAGGCGGGGAGCCGTGAATTTATCTGGAGGTAAATATGGCTGAAAACAGAGGCGGAGAAATAATAGGATCGTTCGTGGTGGGCGGGCTGATAGGGGCCGTCATCGGCATGCTGTTCGCGCCGATGGCCGGAAAAGAGAGCCGTGAAAAGCTGGTTGACTGGATGGACGAGACCAGGGAAAAGACCAAGGATACGCTCGACAAACTGGAAACGGAGATCAAGCACCGCAAAGAGCAGCTGCTTAAGCACGTGAATTAAGTAGGGGCCGCGGTAAAAACAAAACCCCGGACGCCTCAGGCGGACGGGGTTTTGTTTTGCGCCGGTTTCGCTCCGAACTTTGATTCGAACGGGGCAAGCAACCAGCCCAGCGCGAAAGTGGACAGCGTGCCTATCACCACTATCCAGCTCCAGCCTATGGCGGCATAGCCTTTTTCCGACAGGTAAAGAGTGACCCCGGCCAGCACCGCGCTGGAGAACATGGCCAATACATTGCCGCGGTTCAGCACGCGCTTCGTCATCAGCCCCAGCAGGAACACGCCCAGCAGGCTCCCGGCGGTGACGCCGTTGATCTTAAAAGCGAGCCACAGCATGCGGCCCGAACCGGAAGCGCATAACCAGGCGATAAAGGCCAGCAGCAGCCCGAAGGCGGCCACGCTGAGGCGCGAAACAAGAAGGTAGTGCTTTTCATCCGCCCCCTGTCTTATCAGCGGCCGGTAGATATCCGTGACAAAGGAAGAGGAGAGCGAGCTCAGCGGCGAATCTATGCTGGCCAGCACCACGGCCGTCAGCACAAGCCCCTTAAGCCCGGCCGGCAGGACATTGATGGTAAAATGGGACAGTATAGTATCGGCGTTCGCCGGCAGCGGCAGGGCCGGGTTCTGTTTATAGAAAACGAAGAGCAGGGTGCCTATGGCAAGGTAGCCCGCTGTTATGGGGAAGCTGGCGAAGATAGTTGAGATGATGGTTTTCTGGCTTTCGCGCCGCGTCTCCAGCGTGAGCAGGCGCTGCATCAGTTCCTGGTCCGTGCCGAAGGCGGCCATGGAGCCGAATACGCCGTTGAGTATGGCCACCCATAACACATTCGGGTCCTTCATGTTCCAGCCCATGTTAAAGACGGAAAGCTTCCCGGCTTCGGAGGCCACCTGCCAGGCCCCGGCCAGCCCGCCGTCTATATGCACCAGCAGGTAGCAGACAACGGCAGCTCCGGCAAGGTAAAAAGTCACGGCCTCGAAAGCCCCCGTCCAGAGCACCGCCTTTATTCCGCCGAAACCGATGAAGATAACGCTTATCACCGTAAAGAAAGCGATGGTATAACCCAGCTGCCAGCCCATGATCACTGATACGGCCAGCGAGGCAGCGTAAAGCCTCACTCCGGAAGCGAAGAGCCGGGTGACAAAGAAGAACGCGGACCCCGCGTACTGCGTCTCAGCGCCGAAACGGTGTTTGAGGAACTCGTAGATCGTGGTGCAGTTGAATTTGTAAAAGGCGGGAATGAAGAAGAAGGCTATCAGGATGCGCGCCGAGGCCGAACCGATAAAGAACTGCAGGTACTGCCAGTTCTCCGAAAAGCCTATCGGCGGCACGCCCACTATGGTCATGGCGCTTATCTCCGTGGCCACGAAGGAAAGCGTCCCCACCCACACCGGGGTCTTTCTCCGGCCCAGGAAATAATCCTGCGTGTCGGTTTCGCCGCGGCCCTTGAAATAGGCGATGACGAAAAGCGCCATCACGGAAACGGCCAGCAGGCCGTAATCCAGCGGCGACAGGCCGGTGATGCGCAAGAATGAAGCGGTTTCGTTCATTTTCCCACCTCCACGTTTACCGGCAGTTTCCCGCCGGCCAACACGGCGCCGGTAAGCGCGCGCGCCGCGGCCCGCTGGAAATCCTCCAGCGCGCAGAAAGCGCACAACCCGGCGGAAGGCCTGTTCGCCAGCCCGCTGAAAATGAAAGGGCTGCCGAAAGCCGTTATAACCGAAGACTCCGCGCCCACCAGCGCCTTTTCAAGGTCCGCCTTTTCCTCCCTGGAAAGGTTTATCCCGCCCTGGCCGGCGCGCGGACCGGAAAAAACCCCGGAGACAAGCCGCATCTCGCGGCCCGGCACATAGGGCGCGACGCGCAGGCCGAGACGCGCCAGCTCCGCTACGAACGCGGCGCCCTTCCAGGCCGAAACCGGGGTAAGCGGCTCAAAATACCCCACGGTCTCTCCCGGCTGCAGGCGGAAATCCCAGTCGCCCGTCGCCCAGGCCAGGCATTGCGGGGCCGCCTCCGCATTGAAGGCGCGGTGCTCCGGGCAGTTCACGCAATCGAAGGCCGGCGGAGCGACGCGGTAAGGAGAAAGCTTGCGCACCAGCAGGTCCTGCCGCGCCAGCGCCAGTTCAACGGCCGCGGCCTTAACCTCCCCCTCGTTGACCGCCCGCATCAGTTCGTCAAAAAGCACGAAAGGGTCCTCCGGGCACAACAGCAGGTCAGCGCCGGCAAGCAGCGCCTTCACACCGGCCCCGCCTTCCCCGCACACCGCCTTCATGTTGAGCGCGTCCGTCAGCACAAGGCCGCCGTAGCCGAGCTTGCAGCGCAGCAGGCCCCCTATTATTTCCCCGGAAAGAGAAGCGGGCGCTGAGCCGTCCAGCGACGGCACGCGGAGATGCCCGGCCATCACCGAGTCCGCGCGGCGGGCCAGCGCGGAAAAAGGCTTGAGGTCGTCCTGCTCCAGCTCCTGCAGGTCCCGGCCCAGTTCCGGCAGCGCGAGATGAGAATCAACGGCGGTATCGCCGTGGCCGGGAAAATGCTTCAGGCAGGAAAGCGCGCCCTGCGCGCTCACCCCGGAGAGGTAAGCGCCGGCGAGGCGCGAGGTAAGATCGCGCCCGGCCCCGAAAGCGCGGATATTCACTATGGGGTTGTCCGGACGGCAGGCCAGGTCCACCACCGGGGCTAATATCCAGTCCACGCCCAGAGCCTTCGCCTCCAGCGCGGTAATCTCACCCTTACGGCGGGCCAGGTCCTCGGAGCCGGAAGCGCCTATGGCCATATTGGACGGCAGTTCGGTGGCCCCCTTCACCCATTGGCCCGCGCCGTTCTCATAATCTGACGCGATCAGCAGCGGGGTAGCCGAAGCCGCGCGGAGCGTGCGGGAGATCTCACGCACCTCCTCCGCGCCGCCGCCGTAAAAACAGAAGCCGCCCACGCCCAGCTCAACCAGCCGCAGCGCATACTCCGGAGAGGTTTTGCCGAACCTGTATCCGGGATAGATAAGCCTGGCCAGTTTCGCGGGGTTCAGGATCGTTTTCCCCCGCGGCGCTTTTTCTTTTCGGCCCGCTTGATGATCTTCCACTGGCGCAGCACCTGTGCCGGGGTGTCAAGACCGCTGCCGCCGAAAACATGCGGGTGGCGGCGCACCATCTTGGAATTCACGGTCTTTATCACGTCCCCCAGGGAAAAATGCCCGGCGCGGCGCGCGAGCGCGCTGTGGAAAACCACCTGCAGCAGCACGTCCCCCAACTCCTCCCTGAGATTGTCCCAGTCGCGGCGGCGCACGGCCTGGCTGACTTCGCCGGATTCCTCGCGCAGGTATTTAAGCAGGGTGGAATGCGTCTGCCTCCGGTCCCAGGGACAGCCGCCGGGGGACAGCAGCATATCCATTATCTTCACAAGGGCGCGCAGGCTGGAACTGCCAGCCAGTTTGCGCCCTTTCACGCCAAGTCTGTGTTTGGTCATAGTACTCCGCCAATATTCCCTTCCAATAAGACTTTGAAAAGTATATAATTTTAGCGCTGATTTCCCAAAAAAGGCGGCCCGCGCGGCCGCGGAGGGCGAATGCTGGACACAAAGAACAAGTCCGAAAAAGACCTGTATCCCCTGCTGGACAAGGGCTTCGTGAAGCTGGTGGATTTCATGGGCGGGGACTCTCGCGCCGCGGATTCGGCGCGCGTTTCCTTCGGCGGCGTCTCCAGGGGAGAGGACCGGGACCGCAAGCTCATAGAATACCTGCTGGCCAACGGCCACCTGAGCCCGTTCGAACACTCTGTTTTCCAGTTCCATATCAAGTGCCCCATCTTTGTGGCCAGGCAATGGATACGCCACCGCATTGCCTCGTACAACGAGGTAAGCGCCCGCTACACCGAGGTTAAGAACGAATTTTATACGCCAACGGCTTTCCGCGCACAGGATACGATCAACCGGCAGGGCTCCATAGCCGGCGCCGCCTTTGACAACAGGGAACTGCTGAAGCTATACAATGCCTCTATAAAGGCGTCCTATGAAACCTACCTTGGGCTGCTTAAGGCCGGGGTGGCCAGGGAGATGGCGCGCATGGTGCTGCCGGTGGCGCAATACACGCAGTTCCATTGGAGCGTGAACGCGCGCAGCCTGCTGAATTTCCTGCAGCTCAGGCTGGACGAGCACGCGCAATACGAAATTCGCCAGTACGCCGCCGCGATAAAGGAAATCTTCCAGGCAAAGATGCCCTGGACCCTGGAGGCTTTCAATAAACTTCATGAAAAGAAAGCTGCTTAGCACCGCCGCGATCCTCTGCCTGCTGGCCCCGGCGGCCGCGGGCCAGGCGGCTTCCGCGAAGAAACAGGTAGGCGCGAAGGCCGCGAAACAGCGTGCGGCTGCTTCCGCGCCGGCGGCCGCGCCCCGCAAAGCGGGCCCCGCGCCCGCGGTCGGGCTGCCGCTGATAACCCCCACCGAACTGGAGATCAGGATAGGGGACATCGATGTCCGCACCCCGGTGGACGGGTTGACTACGGCGCAGGAAACCTTCGACGTCTTTTCCCCTTTCGACGGACGCATAGAAGAGGTGCGCTCCGAACAATTCAACTTCGTGGCGGCGCAGGAAATTATGGCCCGCATGGTTTCCACTGAAATGGCCGCGCTGCTGGACTCCACACCGGACGAAGGGCGCGCGCAGGCGGCGAAGCGCTGGAAGGACGTGTACAAGTTCTACGACATAATGCCGGCCGCCCAGGGCGTGGTCACAAATGTCTACGTGAAGCCCAAGACCCGCGTCTATAAAGGGGACCGGCTTTTTACGGTGGCCAAAAGGGTCATCGTGGTGGGCCGCAACACGGAGCGGCTCTATTCCCCGCTTTCGCCGGACCTGCCGGCGGAACTGGTAAACGTCCGCAGCCCCGACCTCAAGTTCAAGGCGCGCCTGATAAACCACATACCGCTCAGGGACAGCCCCTACTTCAACCGCCTGTGGCTGGAGGTGCTGGACCTTCGCAGCGGCATACGGATCGGCCAGCAGTTCACGGGCGAGCTCTCCGTAGGCAAGAATTCCGCCACGCGCCTGGTCCCGCGCCGCCAGCTGGTGGAGAGCGGCGGGCGGAAATACCTGCTTATGGAAGTGGACACCGGGCTCTGCACGGAAGAGGAAACGGAAATACTCAAACCCGGGATGCATTTCCTCGGTCTTAAATTCTCTCAAAAGGAGCAGGACGATGGAAAAGACGGACAAACCCGCTGACATATATTCGAGCTTCATGTTCTTGAAGCTGCAGCCGGAATTCCGCCGCCTGCTCTCGAACGAGAAGATCGCCGCCAAGCAGGAATTCGAGAACATGGTCGGCTCCGCGCAGGAAAAATTATTCCTGCGCACTTACATGGTGTCCGGCCTGCGCTCGGACGCGGATATCCTGTTCTGGCGGATGTCCGACGACCTCGGTTACCTGCAGGAGATTTGTTCGCGCACTTTCTCCGCCGGGGCCGGCAGATATTTCACCCCGTCCTTCTGCTACCTGGGCGTGCACCCGGGGCCGGCCCCTTCGGACCCCAAAAGCGGGCTGGATTTCGGCTTCCTGCCCAAGGGCCTTTTCGGCCGCCACCGCTACATGCTGCTGCACCCGGTGGTAAAGTCCCACACCTGGTACGAGCTTTCGGAGGCCGACCGCGACAAGCTGATGACCGAACGCAAACAGGTGGTCATGCGCTACCAGGACATACAGGAAAATTTCTTCATGTCCTATGGCCTGGACGAGCCCGACATGATAGTGGTCCGCGAAGCCAAGTCGCTGGAAGACCTGACAGAGGCCACGCAGGAGCTGCGCCTGCAGCGCACGAAGAACTACACCGTAGAAGACAAACCGGTCTTCCTCTGTCTGGGCCGCGACCTGCGCGAGATAATGGACGCGATAACGTAGACGTTTATTTTAAAGTACCGAATAGGGAGCTTGCATGAAAACCATAGGCATAATAATGGCGGGCGGCAAGGGAGAGCGCCTGTACCCGCTGACGAAGGAACGCTCCAAGCCGGCGGTCCCGTTCGGCGGCAAATACCGCATCATAGACTTCGTGCTGTCCAACTTCATCAACTCCGGCATCTACTCCAACTATGTGCTGGTGCAGTACATGTCGCAGTCGCTGATAGAGTACCTGCGCTCAACGTGGAACCTGGGCGGCATAACCAAGGAGCACTTTATCACCATAGTGCCGCCGCAGATGCGCCTGGGCGAGATGTGGTACCGCGGCACCGCCGACGCCGTGAAGCAGAATCTTAACCTGATAAACGACTACAAGCCCGACCTGGTGGCCGTTTTCGGCGCCGACCATATCTACCGCATGGACATACGCCAGATGATAGATTTCCACGTGGCCAGCAAAGCCGATGTGACGATCTCGGCCCTGACGGTGCCTATCAAGCAGGCCTCCCGCTTCGGCACCCTGGTGGTGGACGCCAGGAACCGCATAACCGGCTTCGAGGAAAAACCCAGGAACCCCAAGCCCATACCCGGCAACCCGAACGCCGTGCTGGCCTCGATGGGCAACTATATCTTCAGCTATGACGCGCTGGTAAAGATACTGCATGAAGAATCGGGCGAGGCCGCCGCGCTGGACTTCGGCAAGACCATACTCCCCAACATCAACAAGCGCTACCGGGTTATGGCCTATAATTTCGCGGAGCAGAAGCTGCCCGGGACGAAGCCCTACGAGGAAAAGAACTACTGGCGCGACGTGGGAACGCTGGAAGCCTTCTGGCAGACGCATATGGACCTGTTGGGGGCCAAGCCCAGGATGGACCTGAATAACAAGCTCTGGCCTATACAGGACTCCAAGCATAATGCGGCCCCGTCAAAGATCATAGAATCCAACCTGCAGGACTGCATGCTGTCCGACGGCTGCTCCATAATGCAGTCGTCGCTGAAACGCTGCATCCTTTCCAACGACGTGATAGTGCATGAGAAGTGCCAGCTCGAGGACTGCATAATAATGGACGCCTGCGAGATCAAGGCCGGCTCCCGCCTGAAAAAGGTGATAATGGACCGCTACAACACCCTGGAGGCAAAGACCACCATAGGCTACAACTCCGACCAGGACGCGCAGCACTATTACATAGACCCGGACGGCATCGTGGTGATACCGCGCGGCATCTCCAAGTGGCAGTAAACGTATTTTTTCAAGCGAAACCGCCCATAGCTGCGGCGCGGTGCGGCGGTCTTTTGGCCAGGGCCGCCGCGGCCGCCCTCGGCCCGGCCTTCGCGCGCGGGACGGTCAACGTGATCTGCGCCGGCGACGCCGCCATAAAAGAACTGAACCGCAGGTTCTTGAAAAAAACCCGCACCACCGACGTGATCGCTTTCAACTACCCCCCCGCGCCCGCCCCGGGAACGGTGCTGGGCGAGATCTACCTCTGTCTTCCGCAGGCCCGCCGCCAGGCCAGGGCCCTGGGACATTCGCTGATCACGGAACTCCTCATCCTGGCCGTGCACGGCGCGCTCCACCTGTCGGGAATGGACGACGACACCCCGGCCCGGCGCTTAAAGATGAACCGGAGAACCGCGCGGCTCCTGAAAGACCTGCGGTCCTGAGCCGTTTCCCCGCCGCAGGCATCGCCGCGGGCTCCGCGGCCTCTCCTCCCCAGCGATATCCATATAGACGCACATCATGCGCCGGCGGCATTTTTGCTAAACTATGTTTGTGCCGTATCAGGCGCTATGCGTAGCAGACGGCCTAAACTATGTTTGTGCCGTATCAGGCGCTATGCGTAGCAGACGGCCTGGAATAATTATCCGCGGGCGCCGTTGGGGCGCGGCGCGTTTACCGGAGGCTCCGAAGTGAAACCAGATGAAGAGATCTTTTCTTTCAGGCAGATAGACGCCAGGCAGCAGGAAGCCTGGCGCAGGCGCGGTCTTTTCCGGACCGCCCCCCTGCCCGTAAAACCAAAATTCTACTGTCTGGACATGTTCCCCTACCCGTCGGGCGACGGCCTTCACGTGGGTCACCCGGAGGGCTACACCGCCACCGATATCATCTGCCGCTACAAGCGCATGAAAGGCTTCGAAGTGCTGCACCCCATGGGCTGGGACGCCTTCGGCCTGCCCGCCGAGAACTACGCCATCTCCACCGGAGTGCACCCGCGCATCACCACTAAAAAGAACTGCTCCACTTTCAAGCGCCAGATAGACTCGCTCGGCTTCAGTTACGACTGGGACCGCGAGATCTACACGACAGACCCGGCCTATTACCGCTGGACCCAGTGGATCTTCCTGCAGCTGTTTAAAAAAGGACTAGCCTACGAAGCAACCAGCCCGATAAACTGGTGTCCTAAATGCAAGACCGGCCTGGCCAACGAGGAGGTCTTCCAGGGCAAGTGCGACCGCTGCGAGACCCCGATAGAGAAAAAGAACCTCAGGCAGTGGATGCTCAGGATCACCGCCTACGGCGACCGCCTGCTGGCCGGCCTGGAAGGCGCCGATTGGCCGCATTCCACGATGCTGATGCAGAAGAACTGGATAGGCCGCTCCGAGGGAGCGGAAGTGGACTTTAAACTGCCCGGCGGCGACAAACTAACCGTTTTCACCACCCGCCCCGACACCCTTTACGGCGCCACCTATATGGTTATCGCCCCCGAACATCCGCTGACGGCAAAACTCGCCACCCCGGAGCAAAAAGCCGCCGTGGCCGACTATGTGGCTGCCGCAGGCAACAAATCCGACCTGGAGCGCACCGAGCTGGCCAAAGATAAGACCGGCGTGTTCACCGGCTCCTACGCCATTAACCCGGTCAACGCAGAGAAGCTGCCCATCTGGACGGCCGACTATGTGCTGACCACTTATGGCACCGGCGCTATTATGGCCGTACCCGCCCACGACGACCGCGACCACGAGTTCGCCGTCAAGTTCGGGCTGAAGATCATTGAAGTGCTGAAAGCCCCCTCCGACTGGAAGGGCGAAGGCGCTTTTTGCGGCGACGGGGTCTCCATAAACTCCGGCATCATAGACGGCCTCCCCACGCCCGAAGCGAAGAAGAAAATGACCGCTTGGCTGGAAGAGAAGAGCATAGGCCGCGCCAAGGTGAATTTCAAGCTGCGCGATTGGGTTTTCTCCCGTCAGCATTACTGGGGAGAACCGATACCCCTGGTACATTGCCCGAAGTGCGGGATCGTGCCGATACCGGAAAGCGAATTGCCGTTGCTCCTGCCTGAAGTTGAGAAGTACCAGCCCGCCGGCACCGGGGAATCCCCCCTGGCCGCGATAGATTCCTGGGTAAATACCAAGTGCCCCGTCTGCGGCGGCGCGGCCAAACGCGAAACCAATACCATGCCGCAATGGGCCGGCTCCTGCTGGTACTACCTGCGCTACCTGGACCCCAGGAACCCTTCCGCTTTCGCGGACAAGGAACTGGAGAAAGCCTGGATGCCGGTGGACCTCTACATCGGCGGCACCGAGCACGCCGTGCTGCATTTGCTCTATGCCCGCTTCTGGCATAAGGTCCTCTTCGACCTGGGCCTGGTCTCCACCTCCGAACCCTTCAAGAAGCTTGTCCACCAGGGCATGATACTTTCTTACGCTTACCGCGACTCCAGGGGAGTCTACCGCGGCTACAAGGAGCTGGAGATAGCCGAGGACGGGACCGCGAAGACCGCCGACGGGGAAACCATAAAGCCGGTGGTCGAGAAGATGTCAAAATCCAAGAAGAACGTTATAAACCCCGACGAAATCTGCGAACGCTACGGGGCCGACGCCTTCCGGCTGTACGAAATGTTCATGGGCCCGCTGGAAGATGCCAAGCCGTGGAACATGCGCGGGATAGAAGGCGTATACCGCTTCCTCAAGCGCGTCTGGGCCTGGGGCCTGGAGCGCCGGGGCTCGCTTACCGGCGCCGAAGTCTCCGGCCCGGACCTGATACTGCGCCACCAGACCATAGAGAAGGTAGGCGCCGACATAGAGGCGCTCAAGTTCAATACGGCCATCTCCGCGCTGATGATCTACCTCAACCGTCTGACCGGGCAGGAAACGACCGCCCGCGCCGACTTTGAAACTTTCCTTGCGCTGCTGCACCCTTTTGCCCCGCATATAACCGACGAGCTTTGGGAAAGGGCCGGCGGCGGCGGCAGCCTGATGGAGACCGCCTGGCCCTTAGCGGACAGGGCCGTGATAGCCTCCCGCGACATAGAGATCCCGGTACAGGTGAACGGCAAGCTGAAAGAGCGCCTCACCGTAAAAGAAACCGCCTCTAAAGATGAGCTCAGGAGCCTGGCGCTGGAAAAAGCCGCGCGGCACTTCTCCGGAAAAACACTAGTAAAGGTCATAGTCGTGCCGGGCCGGCTGGTAAGCATTGTGGTAAAATAAGGGGACATGGGGAGGAAGTTCTTATGAAAAAGCTGTTACTCCTGGCTGCCGCGGCCTGCCTTTCCGGCTGCGCCGGCGGCGGTGATATTATCTACAAGCCGGCGGAGCAGAAGATGCCCGCGCATATAAAGCTGATAGCGGTGCGACCTTTCGCCAACAAGACCCAGCAGTTCGGCCTGGAAGAGAAGCTCACGCTCAAGATCGTGGAGGAGTTCCTGAAGAACGGCGAATACAGCATCGTCCCGGAAAGCTCGGCACAGGGCATAATAGTGGGTGAAGTAACCACCTATATACTGACTCCGATACAGTACGATGTGAACATGGTGCCGACGGTCTATAAACTGAACATACTCGCGGCCGTGCGCCTGCTGGACAAGGAACAGAACCGCTATGTCTGGGAAGAGCCGGCCCTGCAGGTGACCAAGATGTATTCCGCGGCCAACCTGCCCGGTGGACTTAACGAGGAGCAGGCCCGGGAATACCTCTGGGAAATACTTGCCAAGGACGTAGTGCTCCGCACGGTATCCGGCTTCGGCTCGGTTTCCAGCACTTCCTCAAAAAGAAGGCCGGCGCCTCCGCCGCCGGCCGCCCCCTGACGCATGCAGACCCTCACTCCCAAAGCGCTGGCGGAAGAATGGGCCAAGGGCAAAACCCGCCCGGTGTATTACCTCTGCGGCGGGGAAACTGCGCTCAAAGAAACGGCGCTCAAGCGCCTCACCGGCCTGTTCAAGCCGGAAGCCTTCAATTATTCCGTGCGCGACGCCGGGACCTCGGACATAGCTGAAGCCCTGGACGAGGCGCGGACGTCGCCGATGCTGGCGGAAACGCGCTTCGTAGTGATAAAGCGGACGGAGAAACTTAAAAAGGACCCGCTAAAAAAACTGCTGGCCTATATTACCGCACCGTGCCCCAGCGCCTGCCTGCTGGTGCTTGCGGATTGGCCGCGCACAAAGACGGACCCGCTGCCGGAGGCGCTCACCTCTGAATGCGCGCTTGTTGATTTTTCGCCCATGACCCCGCTCCAGGCCGTGGGACATCTGAACTCGAAGCTGCTGGCCGGCGGCGTAAAGACCGACAGCGAAGCGCTGGAACTCCTGGTGGAGCTGCTCGGCACCGGCTCCACCACGCTCGACGGCGAAGCTGAAAAGATCCTGCTGTACATGCACGGGCAGAACCGTGTTTTTACCCCGCAGGACGTCCTGGCCCTCACCGGGTCCGCCCGCAGCACGGCCCCGTTCGAGCTTTCAAAAGCCGTGTGTGAACACCGCCCCGGAGCGGCCGCCGAAGCGGCCAAGACCATGCTGGCAGGCTCGGAAGAGCCGCTGGCGCTGCTGGTGCAGACCTCCCGCGCCCTGGAACAGATGCTGAAGGCAAAACGTCTTTCGGCCTCGGGGGAAGGCGCGGCCGCCTGCTACCAGGCCGGGATCTCGCCGGGGCTGTATTTCCACCTGCTAAAAGATTCCGCGGCCTATACAGAAGAGAAACTGCTGCGCGGCCTGCGCCGCTGCCTTGAAGCGGAAGAGCTGCTCAAATCCTCTTCCAAGCGCGACCCC
Organism: Elusimicrobia bacterium CG08_land_8_20_14_0_20_59_10; assembly: GCA_002779045.1. Lineage (GTDB taxonomy): Bacteria > Elusimicrobiota > Elusimicrobia > Elusimicrobiales > UBA9959 > UBA9959. The sequence goes on from PEXO01000056.1 coordinate 16,703, forward strand.
GGCCTGGTGGTACGCCAGTTGCTCTACGAGATAACCGGGACAAAATAAAAGCAAAACCCCGGCCGAACCGGCCGGGGCCGCTATTCTCGCGGAAAAAGGGACTTACTTTACGGAAGGGTTCTGCACTGCGGACTTTAGCTGGGAGGTCAGCCGGGCTTTTTTCCTGGCGGCCGCTTTCCAATGCATGGTGCCGCTCTTGGCGGCTTTGTCCAGCAGGGAATAGGTCTTCGGCAGCATTTTCTGCGCGTTTTCCGTATCCTTCTTGGTCAGGAGAGTGTTGAATTCCTTCATGGTATCGTGGATCCTGGCTTTTATGCCCCGGTTCTTCGAGGCTAGTTTTTCAGATTTGCGCCACGCCTTGATAGCGCTGGTATGCCGTCCGGTCTTGAGTTTTGCCATAGTGGGCTTAGTTTATCATTTCCATGAGCGATAAAGCAAATGAAACCCGGGCGGGCACGGAGGACTTCACCCGGAACATAACCGGCATGACCGGGGCGAACCTGATAACCAAGGCGCTGGGCTATGCCCGCGACGCGCTGCTGGTGGCCTTTTTCGGCGGCGGGGCGCTGGCGGACGCCTATTACGCGGCTTTCAGGCTGGTCAACGTCTTCAGGCGCACC
>PEXO01000077.1 GCA_002779045.1 Elusimicrobia bacterium CG08_land_8_20_14_0_20_59_10
GCTGCTGGCTACCGGCTATTATTCCACCCCGCTGGGCCGCGTGGAGATAGACGAAACCCTTTCCCGGGCGCTGATAAAGGCCGATCCTCTCTTTAAGGACAACCCTGCCGCGCATTCCGGCGAGCATGCCGTTGAGGTAGAGCTCCCTTTCCTGCAGCGCCGGCTGAAAAAGCCTTTCAAACTGGTGGCCGCCACGCTTAACACGGATAATCTTAATGACCTTAAGATCATGGGCGCCGCGCTGGCCGCCGCGCTGAAGGGAAAAAAGGCGCTGATAGTGGCTTCCTCGGATCTTTCCCATTACCCGTCCCATGACGTGGCCGCGCCGGCCGACAGGACGCTGGCGCTGGCCATTGAGAGCATGGACCCCGCTTTCGTACTTAACACTGCGCGCATCATCCTTGCCAAGCGCCTTCCCGGCCTTGAAACCTGCGCCTGCGGCGCCGCGGCGCTTGTTGTCACCATGGAGGCCTCACGCCTGCTGGGCGCGAGCTCCTTCACTACCCTTAAATACGCGGATTCCTACGACGAGAATCCCTCCGTTTCCGACCCTTCCCGGGTGGTGGGCTATCTGTCCGGAGCTTTCACCACGGGCGCGGCTGCCGGGCCCGCTTTGCCGGGCGCCGCGCAGAAAGCCCTTCTGCTGAAGGAGGCCCGCGCCGTTCTGGTGCGCGCCTTTGAAGAAAAAGAGCAGCCGGCGGGACTGGAGACGGACCTGTTGCTTAACCTGCCCGGCGCGGCCTTTGTCACCCTTACCAGGAACGGCGCCCTGCGCGGCTGTATAGGCACGGTGGAGCCTGTTTTGACGGTCATGGACGCGGTCCGCCACGGCGCCCTCTCCGCGGCTTTCCGCGACCACCGCTTTCCCGAACTTGAAAAGGAGGAGCTGGGGAGGATCAAGATAGAGATCTCCCTGCTGTCGCGCATGTCCCCGGTAACAGCGGAGGAGATAAAGCCGTGGAAGCACGGAGTGGTGGTGTCCCGGGACGGGAAGTCCGGCCTGTTCCTGCCGCAGGTGTGGGAGCAGATCCCGGACAAAGAATCCTTTTTAGGCGAGCTGTGCCAGCAGAAGGCGGGCCTGCCCCGCGATTGCTGGAAAGACCTGAAAACCAGGCTGTATTCCTTTAGCGTGGACGCGTTCCACGAGTAAATTGCCGGGCTTTTTTCGGAAGTTTTTGCTATTATTTCTTTAACGCGGCGCTCTTCCGGGCCGCAGGTACGACGGCGGGAAGAGGGGGATAAAATGACGGAACGAAAAGCGGTGCACGCGGACCTGAAGGTGCTTTCCAAAACGTTCAGCGTTCTTACTTCGGAGATCGAGGAGACTTTTGGTTCGCTTACCGTTTGTAGTTGTGAGCCGGAGACCGTGATCCTCAAGGAAGGCGAAACCGGGACCAGTGTCTATGTGGCGCTGAAGGGGAAGTTCTCGGTGCGCAAATCGCAATGGATAGTTATGTCGAAAGAGGTGGCGCGGCTCGGTCCCGGCGACCTGTTCGGCGAGATCGGCTTTATCCTGCCCACCACGCGTTCGGCGTCTATCGTGGCGGTTGAGAAGTGCGAAGTTGCGCGCATAGTCCTGGGCGACTTCAAAAAACTCCTGGACCGTCACTCCGAGCTTCGCGACAGGGTAGAGGAGATGGCCCGCCGGCGCTTATATTCCCTGTCCGCGGCCGGCCAGTCTTAAACGTGGCTTTCCACCCGGGGTCTGAACCGGGAGAAGGCGCCGCCCGCCAGGGCGGCCAGGGAAGCCAGGGCGGCGCATAATAGCGCGCCTTTTATGCCGAGGAGGGGGGCCGCGAAGGCCGCCGTAATAAAACCGCCAGCAGCCCCGCCCAGCAGGTCCCAGGCATAGATCTCCCCGCCGGAGCTGCCGGCGGCGCAGGAGAAGAAAGCGCCGGTCAAAAAGCCGCCGGCGGCCATAAGGCCCCAGACCGGCGCGCCGCCCGCAGCGAATACAGCCCCTGCCTTGAAGGCGCAGACAAGTGCCAGCCCCGCGGCTAAAATCTCGATAATAAATAACCTGGCCTTGCCGGTCTTGCCGGGGACCAGTACTCCGAGCGCCGACGCGGCCATAAAGACCGCGAACAGTCCGCCCAGTTCGGGGTTGAGCCGGCCTGTCCTGGCCTGGAAAGCCAGCAGCAGGGCCGTCTCGAAAGCCATTCCCCAGAATCCCATAAAGAACGCTTCTCCCGTGCGCTTTTGGGGAGTAAAGGCCAGCCTCCCGGCAATAGCGAGCCCCGCGCAGAGCGCGCACAGCACCAGCGCCGCAAGCCCCAGCAGCGAGCCCGGGGCAACCACCATGGAGAGCCAGGACCGCCAGAAATGGAAATACGCCAGCGGGGCCAGGTCGGAATTGGCGGGCGGCGGTTTTAGCCTGTCTATCTCGTGTTTCGCCCAGTCCATGCGGTAAGGGTGCAGCAGGAATGGGAAAGCGGAGGGGATGACCGTTTTGTTCTTAAGCCGGCGCCTGGCATAGGCAGCGGCGAGTTTCGCCGGGTCCAGGTCCGGCGCTTTTGCAGCGGCCAGCACGGTAAGCCTGTCGCCCGGGATAAGGGTGACGGAGGGAAAGGCTTTGCGAGCAGCGGCCAGAATGGAGGCTATGGTATAAGCCTTTCCCGGGGGGAGATAGTTCGCCGCGAAAGGCAGCTGGAATACCAATAGCCCGCCCGGCCTTAGCAGGGGGGCCGCGGCCGCGAAGAACTCGACGGTGAACTCCCGGTTGAGCGCCGCATTGTCGGGGGAAGGGGTAGTCTGAAAGATGACGTCGTAAGGCTGCGTGCCCGGCGGCAGTCCCCGCAGGTCCGTTATGAGCGTTTTTACTTTCTTCTCACTCGCTCCGGTCTCCCCGGCAAGGAAAGCGGCTTTAAAGCGGTCCGGCTCCGCTATCTCAACGGTTTCGGGCTTATGTTTTAAAACTTCCGGAAGGAGAAAAAAAGCGCCGCCGCCGGTAAGCAGTATCCGCCGCGGCTTTTTCACGGCCAGCAAAGGGATATGCGCCTCTTCCAGGGCCGGGTCTTCCGGGGCGGCCAGCAGGCGCCCGTCCTCGTAAAATGTCCCGGCCGGGCCCGCGGCAAAAAGCCGCGCGCCCTGCGTTTCCACCACCAGGGAGGGCCTGGCCGCCGGGGGTCTCAGCCGCCAGGCCGCCGGCTGGGCGCAGGACAGGCCCGCCAGGGCCGCGGCGCAGAAAATAAATGCCGCCGCGCGCTTCTTCGAGAAA
>PEXO01000413.1 GCA_002779045.1 Elusimicrobia bacterium CG08_land_8_20_14_0_20_59_10
GGAAGTACTATCTGTATCTGCGGGCCGGGAACGCGGCGGGACAGGAACTGCTGTATTATCCGCCGGCGGCGTCCACCCATGCTTTCGTTTACGACGTGACCGCGCCCACGGTGACCGCCGGCGGCTGGGTTGCCGGCCTGTCCACGGACAGCGTTAATCCCACCTATGCCAATGAAGTGACCTATGCCAGCGGCACCGTGGCCGACAATGTGTCGGACGCGCTGGACAAGCGCCAGGTCTACCTGCGCGTCTATGATGTGGACGCGGATAAATACCTGAACCCCAATACCGCGGCCAGGTTCGACTATTCCAATGCCGCTACGGCCTGGGCGCTGTACGACACCGTGGGCGATGCCTGGTCTTACGATCTCTCCGCCTCCCAGTTCACCACCGGCAATAAATACAGGCTGGAAATATACGGCGAGGATAAGGCCGGCAACAAGCATACCGAAAACTGTCCCTGGACTACGGAGAGCGGCCCCGGCGACTGCCAGACCGGCAGTTCGAACATGCCCAAATATGCCAGGTACTTCATCTACAATAAACTTAAGCCCGTGGTGACCATAGACTGGCCGGTGCTGGTTCCGCCTAACTATATAGGCAGCACGCTTGACAGCAGTTCCGGCACGGCCAGCGGTTTCGGGGTCAACCTGGTGCAGTATGCCCTGAAGTACAATAAATCCGATCCCACCCAGCACTGGCGGCATTATACCAGCTCCGGCGCCTGGGTCTATTATTCCGGCAATCTGTGGAACACCGCCTATAACCCGGCCGGGGACTGGTCAGTGTGGGTGGCCTCCAATGTGGCCTGGGTGGACGGCGAAGCCTACCTGCTGACGGTGCGCGCCTGGGACTCCGCCGGGAACGTTTCCAATGAGCAGGAAATAAGCTTTACCTATGACGTATCGGCCCCTACCTCCACGGTCGTCTACCCGGTGAGCGGAACCGAATATACCGTGCAGGTCCTGTCCGTCTCCGGTACCGCGCAGGACCGGGTCTCCACCGGCACTCCGGCGGGCCTGGACCAGACCTTCCACGCGGGCATACAGAGGGAGTCGGACAGCTACTGGTGGGACGGCAGCACGTGGACTGCCTTGCGCGATGATCCCTCCACGCTTATCAGCCAGGGCACGGGCGTCAAAGATTGGTCGCTGACGCTGCCGGGCGACTTCTACGACCTGCTTACCGTTTCACGCGATACCTTCACAGTTTATTCCTGGGGTGTGGACCTTGTCAACGTCCCGGATCCCTCTTATGCCAATGTGGAATCCTCACTCACTCCCAAATGCGTCTTCTATTTCAGGTCCGACGCGCCCGCGGCCTATGTGAAGTGGCCGCCGGCCGCCAGTGTGCAGAACGACGTTTCCTCGGTGACGCTCAATATCAGCGCCGTCGGCGCCGGCGTCAGCCAGGTCTGGGCGGTCTTTATAGACACCGGCGGCTATTACTGGACGGGCTCCTCCTGGAGCCTGACCGGCGGCTATGATCCCGCGACGGACAGCGAGGTCTGGCTCTCCACCGATTCGGCTGTCGCCGGCCCGGATATGGTGTTTACCCCGCCGCGCTCCGAATCCGACATGGCCGTGACCTTCGACGGGGCCACGGATATCGCCGCCCCCGCCTGGGCCGACGGTCGCGAGTATAAGGTCTTTGTCCGTGCGAATAACTCCGCCGGCCAGCTTGTAGACACTTATGCTTCCCCCGGCACCTATAAGTTCGTTTACGATATCTCAAGGCCCACCATGACTCCTGCGGCCGCGCTGACGGCTCTTTCGGACGCGGAAGGCTCGCCCACCTGGGTGACCAATATGAATTCCGTTTCGGGCCTGATGGACGACAATTATGCCGGCAGCCTTAACCCTCTTTACGCCTACCTGCGCGTCTTCAGCATAGACCAGGGTAAATACCTGAACCCGTCTACGCTGGCTTTTGACGTGGCTGACGGCGCGGACGCCTGGAAGGCGGTCTCCATGCCGGAGCCGGAATACTCAAGGGCCTGGGCCTGGGACATCTCCGGCGCGGCTTGGCTGGGCGGCAATACCTATAAGCTGGAAATGTACGGCCGCGACATGGCCGGCAATTCCGACGGCAATGACGGGGTGGGCGCCCATCCGCCGCCCAAATATACCAAGTACTTCAGGCTGGATAATGTGCTGCCCGCTTCGGCGGTGGCTTATCCGCAGAACGGCGGCATCTACGGCCAGGACTCGCTGCTGCAGCTTAAAGGCAATGCCAGCGATTCCGGTTCAGGGGTGACTGCGGTGGAATACAGACTGGAATACCCTGCCATGGCCTCCAAGTGGAAGTACTATGTAACCTCCGGCGCCTGGCTGACCGCGCAGGAGTTCCCCATCTGGAACGTGGCCGAGACCACCACCACCCCGTCTTTCTCCACCTGGGTGTCCTCAAATATAAACTGGGTGGACGGCATAGAGTACACCTTCATAAGCAGGGTGCGTGATCTGGCCGGCAACTACGGCGCGGCGTATTCCACGATGACCTTCACTTATGACGCCTCCAAGCCTACCACCACGGTCACCGTCCCGATAGACGGAGCGGTATATTCGGGACAGCTGGCAACATTGTCCGGCACGGCCAAAGATATGCCGGACCGCGCCACCGCCGCAGGCCTGCAATGGCTGTATCTTGGCGTACAGAGGCTTTCCGACGGCGGCTGGTGGACCGGCCTGGAATGGGCCGGCGAGAACGCACGCGACGACGCGCCGCAGAGTCCCCCGACCTACGCCGATCCCTCGTGGGAGGCGCAGAGCATGTCCGGTTTCTGGGACGGAATACCCAGCGCCGAGACCTTCTATGTGTATGCCTGGTCCACCGACAAG
>PEXO01000321.1:0-17963 GCA_002779045.1 Elusimicrobia bacterium CG08_land_8_20_14_0_20_59_10
GGCCTCACCGTACATCCCGTCCCGGCTCAGCACGCAGCAGATCTTCCGCGGTTCCAGCTTGTCGTTCAGTTCGTAGAACAGGCGGCTGGCCACCATTTCAAAGAAAGCCTTCAGCACCGCGGGGATGGAGAGCGTGTACATCGGAGTAGAGATCACGATCCTGTCCGCGCGCCGCAGCAGCGAGATGTATTTATCGGTAAGCGCCACCAGCCGCCTGGTCCTTTCGGCCAGTGCGGAGAATTCCACCTTGTGCGCTATGAAGTCGGTGTATTCCGCGTTTATGAACTCGATCGGCTCGCCGGCCAGGTCCAGCCTGGTCACGACGCCGCCCGGGAAGGCACGGGAGTATTTATCGCAGAAATATTCCCCCAGGCCTTTCGAAACCGAAGTGCCGCCGGGCCTGGGGCTGGCGCAGATATGCAGCAGCCTCTGCCTGCGGGAAGCGGGCGCGGAGAGCTCCTTCTCTATCTTTTCCAGTTCCTCCCCGCCATCGGAGGAGGCCGCCAGGCATTTATCCACAAAAGCGTCGTTGACACGTAGTTCCCGGTTGAAGGCGGAAAGCATCTCCGGGGACAGCAGCTTCAGGTTGCCTTTGGCCCGCTGGAGGCTGTCTATGGAAAGGAACTTGAGCAGGTTAATGTATTCCGGGACCCGCTTATCCGGGATAAGCGGCCAGAGCTGCCCGTGCAGGCCGGTCAAACCCCTGGCCTTCAGCGCGCCGGCGTTCTGCCTGTATTCCCCCGTGCCGGGGAACAGGTAAAGCGGGAAGGGAATAGGTATGGCGCGCAGCCTGAGTATGGAGAGGTAGATCCTGAAAATGGAGCGGAAGTCGTCGTGCGGATAGCCTATTATAAAAGTCCCGTGCAGCCGCTTTATGGCTTTTTTAGCGTACCTGTTTATCTCGAACACCCGCTTGATGGAGGTAATTATGGTGTAGGGTTTGCCCACCCTGCGGAACGAGGCGCTGGTACCGGTCTCGAACGGTATGGTAAGAATTCCCAGGCGCAGCGCGCCAAGTTTCCGTATAAGCCCGGCGCTTATACGGTCCGGCTGGAAACCAAGAGAAAAGTTAAGGGTCCCCTTTATCCCGGATCTAAGATACCTGTCGAGGAACTCCTCCAGGTGGTCCGGGAACATAAGGACATTCTCATCCCAGTTCCAGAAATCTTTCACTCCCGAGGCAGCCTGCGTCCGCAGTTGGCGCAAGGTCGCGGCATTATCGAACTTCCCGGGGCGGCTGCGGCCGGCTGCGCAGAAAGAGCAGTTGTTGCTGCATCCTTTGGCCAGCTGGAAAAGCCCGTAAGGCTCACCGGCAATAGCCCCGAAGTCCGGCGGATAAGCGTCGGCGGCGTCCTTCTCAAGGCTGAAAAGCTCAAAACCAGCCCTGGCCGCCTGGCCGGGGAAGATCTCCCAGAAAGCTCCGCCCGTCAGCACATGCGCGCCCGGCAGCGCCTTGAGGCAGAGCTTCTTAAGCGCCGCTATCACGTCCAGGTCGAAAGTATAGGGCGAAAAGGGCAGGTCGCACCAGAGGAGCACCTCTTCAGGCCGGCCCTTAAGGAGTTCGGCCTCAAGAAACTCCTGCGGCTTCGAACAGAGGGCTGTTCTTATCTCCGCTCCGGAGGTGAGGCCCCCTTTCCGGCTCTTCCACAGGAACCGCTCCTTCGAGCGCATATTTATAAAACTCACTCTCTTGCCGCCGGCTTTCAGATAACTTATGAAGCGCAGCGTTTCGATGGACACCTGCTCCAGCGGGCACAGCGGGGCGCCTGCGAAAGTGAAAGGCACCGCTATCACGGCCACCCGCCTGCCTGGAATATTCTTTAACTTGCTCATCCGGCCCGTCCTCCGCGCGGCACACTCACGCGCTCAAAGACCTTCAGACAATAACCACAGGCGGCGCAGTTCTTATCGCAGCGCGCCGCTCTGGAGGCGAACCCCTTCGGGAACCGGGAATTGTCTATATACAGGGCCTCGTCCTTTCCGTAATTCCCCGCCGACCCGCCCAGCAGTTCGCCCAGGTCGCCGGAGAATTTCCGGCTGAAATAAGCTTTGTATATCCTGCGCAGCACGGCCGACGGCTGGGACCTGGCTATAAGCTTGAACTCGTCGACGACACCGTTTTTTTCGTAAAAGCCCAGGTCCTCCGGTCTTATGAAAGGCCGCTTGATACGTTCGAACTTTTCCCCGCCGCGGAAAGAACAGCCGCCGGCCGCGTCGGCCGGGACTCCCGTCTTGGCACGGAACATCCCGCTCAGGTAATGAGCGTTCATGAAAACGCAGTCATAACCGCAGCAGTAATTAGCCACCAGCTTTATCCTGGAACCCGGGAAATTGCGCTTAAGCCGCGCTGCGGCGCGCAGCAGCGGCAGGTTCCTGTTCGCCTCGGCGGCCAGGGTCAGGGTATCGGCCCCGGCGCGCAGCGCCTGCCTGGCGCGCTCCTCCGAATTAAGGTTCATGATCACCGAAGCGTGCAGCCTGACCCCGGGTAGGGCGCGCCGGAAGAGGCCGAGGAACCGCGGGTCCGCCAGCGTGACGGAATCCGCCTTCAGGCGCCGCGCCGCCGCGAAGACCCCCGCTAAAGGCGTCAAAGCCAGGCTGGGAGAATTGCACAACAGATTGGTCTTTACCCCGCTGGCGCGGCAGAGCCCGCCCAGGGCGGCTACGGAGCCTGCTCCGAAAGAGACACCGGGAGCCGGGACCAGGTGATCGCTGGCCCCCCAGCGGCCCGACGGCAGGGCATAATAAACCTCCGCCACCTGCCCGGAGGACAACGCTTCCTTTACCAGCGCCAGATCTCCGTTGAACGGTATGCAAAATTTGGCCTTCATGAGCGCAGCCCCATCAGCCGCCTGCCGAAACCCACATTATTCATAACGAGCTTCATGAGCTCCTTTGAGCGGGCATAAGCCATGGTAAGCATATAAAAATTATCAAACTGCGTATTACCCAGCGTGCACAGGTCCGGCTTCCAGTTAAAGACGGACCCCGCCCTGAACCGTTCTTTCATCGCCGCGAAATCCCTTTCGATGCACAACCCGGTTTCCCTGTAAAGCACCCCGTCGCAGTCGCAGGAAAGCTCCGAATTCAGCGCCACCGGCTCGCGCCGCACCAAACGGGAATTGACCAGCCCGGTCCCGAAACGCTTCCGGCTTGACCGGTTCAGCACGGCGAGTTCCGCGAGGAATTTCCCGGCTTCCCTTTGCCCCCAGAACGAACCCAGCGCATAATTCACCTGTATGGACCTGTGCCCGGCGCCGGCCAGGTATTCATAGTTGCGGCGCATGCGTCCCAGGCTCTCCGGGGTCACGACCATTATAACTTTATATTCTATCTCCCGCTTCCTGAGCAGCTCCAGGTTGGTTATTAATCTTTCATAGTCCCGGACTGAATTTCCGGACAGCGACTTGCGGCCGGCCAAATGCTCCCCGCGCCGCCCGTCGCAGCTGACCTCCAGGCTGACGCCCCGTTCCTCGAAAAAATCCAGCTTTTCCGCATCCAGGGCGAGCCCGTTGGTGGTTACGCCCAGCCCGACGGTCTTCCCGGCACGCGCGGCGCGCGGCTCCAGGTAATCGCAGGCGCGCCTGAGAAGGCCGAAGCGGAGCAGCGGCTCCCCGCCGAAGAACTGCAGCTGCAGCTTGTCCTTCCCGGAGGCGAGCAGCAGGTCGCAGGCTTTTTTCATCACCGGCGGCGCTATATCCGCTTTGTACTTGGCTACGGTACAGTAGTCGCAGCGCAGCTGGCAGGAATGCGTAAGCAGCAGCACAAGCCGGTCCACCGTGGAGGCGCTGAGCAGCCACATCATGTTCTTCGTCGCGGCTCCGCGCGCTTTTATTTTTTTATAGATCTTTTCGCGGTACCTGCAGCGCCCGGCCAGCCACCCGGCCAGGGGCCCGGAAAACCTGCCCTCACGCATATTTTCCAGGTTATATTCCCACAGTATCTCGCACAGGCAGCGGTCGGCAAAAGCGAGGAAATTATACGGGGTCAGCCTGCCGCCCTCTTCCGCGGCAGGCGGCCACAGGGCGCCGGCAGCCCGCTTTTCCCCGTACCTGAGCGCCCAGGCTTCGCCCCGCACCCCGACGCGCCCGGAGACGCAGTCCTCCAGTATGGAATCGACCAGTTCTTTAAGGCGCAGCGTCCGGGAGTTCATGTCGCGGCCAGCCTCGACAATGCGGTGCGCAGCAGCTTCGCGGCCGCGCGGTCCGCCGGTGTATCGCCGCCCGCCACCGGGTAATCATATTCTTTAAACCCCGGGACCGAAAGCGTCGTTTTCATGTTCGCGTACGCGGCCAGGCCCGCCTCTTCCACCCTGCGGCAGCTGGCCGTACCGTAAAAAGAATAAAGGCCGGGAGTGACGGGGCGCAGGATATCGAAATACGGCGCATAGGATTTTTTCAGGGCCTCGATAACGGCCGCGTTCTCCCGCAGGTCGGCCACCCTGGTAAAGACGTTCGACATTATCAGGTGGTGGCTCTGCCTTATCCCTTTGGCCGAAAGCGCCCCGGTCACGGCCTCTATTTCTTTGCGGCCGTAACCCTTGCCCAGAGTCCGCAATTCCCTGTCGCAGAAATTCTCCGTGCCTATAAAAATATCCGTTTTTTCTTCCGCGGCGCCTCCGGAAGGCCGGAAAAAAGAACTGTCAAGCCTCCTGAGGAAAGACGAATCCAGGCGGCCGCTCCTGAAAAACGACCGTATCCCCGTCTGCAGGAAAGCGGCGAAAAGACCGCAGCGTTTTATGCGCCCGAGTATATCCAGCGCCCTTTCCCTGTCCGCGAAAAAATCATCGTCGTAAAAGCCCAGGCCGAGGCAGCGCGCCGGGGCCGCCGCGCCGAACAGTTCCCTCACGCGTTCCTTATACGCTTTCAGCCACTCGCCGGCCTTCTCCGCGGAGACCGCCCTGAAGCGTCCTTTATTGAGCGAGACGCAGAAATTGCAGGAACTTAGGCAGCCGCGCGAGAGGTAGAAGGCCCCCCCCTGCATAACGTCGCGCCGGTCCAGGAGGCTGAAATCCAGCACCCCGTAGTCCAGGTCGGGCCCGGCGTTGGACAGACCCGCCCCGGAAAAGATCAGCCTGGAGGCGTCGCGATAGATAAAACCTTCCAGTTCCAGCAGCTCCCGCTCGGCAGCCCGGTCCGGGGCCCCGCGGCCCAGTATTGAAACGGCGCGCGGAAAGATCTTTTCCCCGTCGCCCCTCACCAGCAGGTCGGCGGACGGCATATTGGCCAGGACATGAAAAGGATGCAGGGACGGCATTATGCCGCCCACCGCCACGCGGCAGCCGGGCAGTTCCTTCTTGATGAAGGCGGCCAGCTTCTCCGCCCCCTGGAAATAGAATTCCGAAAGCGTCAGCGCCGCGAAAGCTATGTCACGGTTTTCACGCAATAACCGGGACAGCTGCGCGCCGTCTTCGAAGTCCTCCCCGGATACGGAAAGCTTTATTTCCGAAAAGACCGGACGCGCGCCGGCGGCCTTGAGCGCCGAAGCCAGGTACCAGCTGGCCTGGTGCATAGAAGAGGAAGCTTTCCGGTCCGAATTCAGCAGCGACCGGAAGATAAGGACTTTGGGCGCGGCGCGGCGCGCCGGCCCTGCCTGCCCGCCGGCCGGCAGGGCTGATACCGGGACGGCCAGCGCCGCACGCGCGACTCCGGAAAAAAAGCCGCGCAGTTCTTCGCGCGGCATTACTGAGTAACGGCGCGGCTTCAGGCCGATATGCCTGCAGACGCGCCCGCCGCGGCCTTTAACGGCGCCGAACTTATCCGCCCCGCGACGGCCGAGATCAAGTTCGATAAAGGCGCCGGAACTTCCGGGAAGAGCGCCGAACGCCGCCAGGACGCTCTCGCCGAGGCGCAGCCCCAGCGGCGACCTTGTTATGCCGCCGCCGCGTATAAGCAGGCTCAGCCCCGTCCCTTTTTTCATTTTCCCGTCTGTCCCTTTCCGGTGGCGCGGGCAACAGGCGACAAAGACCGGAAACCCAGACGCATCACATAGTGTATATCCGCCCCGCCGCATTCCTCACCCATGGCGCAGGAACGGCAGGCCGTGCCCTTTACCGTCATCCTGTGCTTAATAAAAAAAGCCCCTATGGTTCTCAGGTCCGCCGACAAAGCTACGCTCACCCTGGGGGGGCGGCGCGCCGTCCCCAGGCAAAGCGCGGCGGGACGCGGCCCTAGCCGGCCTTTTGAACGCAGTTGACCCAGGTCCGAACAAAAAAGCTCCAGGACACAATAACGGCATCTTGCTCCCCGGCAGGGCTGTTCCGCGCCGCCGCGCAGGAAAGCGAGCAGCATCGCCTCCCTCCCCAGTATCTCTTCCATAAGCTTGGAAGGGCTTTGAATGAACTCCTCGCGGCCCTCGAAAAAGGACGGGGTGAAGCGGTTGGCCCAGACATGCGTGCCGGGCACGGCAGCCCAGGCGAAAGCCCTGTCAAGCGCAGCCTTCTTCTTTACCGGGTCATAACGCAGCAGCTTCCAGTTTTCCCAGGCCCGCCCGAAAGGCATGATCTGCAGCAGGTCGTATTCCCGTACGCCCATATAATAAAGCAGGCGTATGATATCTTCCAGCTGGTCCACGTTCTGCCTGTTCACCACCACATCGCTGCTTACTATCAGCCCCGGCACCCGGACCGCGGCGGCTATGGCGGTCACGGTCTGCACGAACGCGCCGCGTACGCCTACAAGCGTATCGTGCATGGCCGGGGTAGAACCGTGCAGGGAAAAGGTTATTTCCGACAGGCCGGCTTTTACCGACCTCTCGAGCAGGTCCGAATAACAGAACATCCGCCCGTTGCTTATTGCCTGCACATGGCAATAGCCCATCTTCGAAGCAAGCCCCGCTATCCCGGCGAACTGAGGGTGCAGCGCGGGTTCCCCGCCGCTGAGCACGGCGCGGCGGCAGCCCTCCTTGAGCCCGGATCGCAGCTCGCGTACAATTTGCGGGACCGGGATAAAGGCCCCGTCACGCGCGAAGTCGTCCAGGCAGAACAGGCAGCGGTTATTGCAGGCCCTGGTAAGCCTTACCCATTTTCTCCTTTCCAGCGCATGATGCTTATTCATGGATCCCGGCCCACATTATCCTGTCGGCCGCAAAAGAGGCCGCCGCGGCCCTGAGCCCGAAAATCCCGACCAGGTCTTTTTTTCGCGCGGCCGCCGCCGCGGCGCCGGGCCGCAGCAGGAGTTTTGCGCGCCGGTTTTGGGGCATGGCGGCAAGACAAAGATTTGTGCGGTAGACCTTTCCGTCCGTATCAACGGCGGGGCCGTCGTTAAAAAGAGGCACCGTCCCGGTCCGTGCCGCATTCTCAAAGACCAGGCCGCCGCGCCTGATAATATCCCCCATCTCGCGCGCCGTCCTTTTAAGTCCGGCAAGCTGCCCGGGCAGCCACTCGCAATAGCTGGCCGGCAGCAGGTTAACGCGGCTGTGCGTGTTCTTCGAGAGACCGGCCAGGCGCCCGAGCAGGGCAACGGCCTCCTCCTGGGCGCCGGGGAGCACGCACAGGTTCCAGATAAGGTTCGGCAGGCTGAGGAATTCCCTTTTTACGCCGAATGCCGCGTTGATATTGACCTGTATCTCCGGGTGCCGGCGGAAATACCCAGCCCGCGCGCCGTCCAGCAAAAGCCCGTTCGTCCCCAGCTCGAAGTCCGGCGCAAAGCCGAGGGAATGTATATAGGAAACGCCATGACGCACCAGCGCAAAATTCAGCAGCGGTTCCCCGCCGAACAGCTTGACCAGTTTTATCCCGCCGAACGCGCGGAACAATCCGCGGGCGGCCTTTTCAAAGACCGCCCGCGGCATATTTTTATTTTTTATTTCCACCGGGCAGGCGGGGCAAGCTGCGCCGCACCTGCGGGTTACGATAAAGGTAACCGCACTGACTCTATTCACCGTACGAGGACGCGTCTTCGCCCTCGGGACCGCGGCCGGCCCCGCTGGGCCTGACAGGTCTGCGCTTTAGTTTGTTGGTGCAATACAGCCTGACCAGCTCTTCATCCACTCTTTTACAGCCTTTTCCGGCAAAAGCTTCATATAACCAGCCGCCCCTGCCCTTCCTTACCCCGGATACGATACCGGCGTACATAAGACAGTCTTCTTTGCCTACACCGCTTAATTCGGAACAAGCCGAAGGGCCGGAGAGATACAGGAAATTTTTACCCCAGCGCGAATCCGGCTTCATGCGCCTCACCTGTTCGCGGCAATCCCGCGCGGCCATGGAAGTCAGTCCCGCGCAGACAGAGTCTTCGGAGAAAGCCCCGCCGGCCAGCCCCCTGCCCGATTTGACGCTTTTGAAGACAGCCGCTCCGATGGCCTCACACACTTTCTTTATTGACACGTTCTGCGGGCTCAGCTTGGACATCGCCATAGCCTGACTACAGGCGCCAACATCTATCTTCCCCTTGGCGGCGGTATAGACCATCCTGGAATTCACTATCCTGCTGCGGATCCGATCGACATTATTGCTTACAAATCCGCCATAGCTGTCATCCCCGGTTGCGGCGGCATGACACAGGGCGAAGTTATTTGTCTCGTCGCCGCCAAGGCTCAGGCCGTAAAAAGCGACAAGGCGCGGATATTTCCCGTATGTCGTCATGCACTTTTCACTGGACAGGTCCGTCGGCCCCATGATCTCCTCCGGCTCCGGGCCCGTAGGAAGGTCCTGGAACAGAGAAGGGTCGGTCTCCCCCAGACCATACTCGGATTGGGGTATCGCCATGGGAGCCGACACCGGCGCGACCCCCTCCGCCGGCTTCTGAGGAACGATACTTACCGTCACCGGAGCGGCGCGCTCGCTGAGCCATCTTAAGGCCAGCAGCCCGCCCATCAGGCAGACCACCACGGCTAAAAGCACCTTGTTTTTATTCGTCATAACACATCAGGCTTCCTCCAGGCTGCCGGGCGGGCCGTCACCATTGCCCATGACTGCTGTGAGAGCCATGGCTGGAATGGCTGGTGTGCGAGGTGTGATAGGCGCCGCCGGCGCCTGCATTGTGAAGATAATTGCTGTGGGAGGCGCTGGCATCCTGCATAACCCCGCCGATGATGCCGAGAACCGCGGCGATCTTTACAATATCACCCTTGACGATCTTTCCTTCCTCGCTGGTAAGGAACCTGACGAGGTCGTTGCTTTTCATGTTTTTTTTGGCCGCCATAATCACTCCCCGGGCTAATCGGGCTTGCTCTTTGCCCAAGCCTCAAAAAGAACCCTGACTTTTTTCTCTCTCAACCGCTTGAAAACATGGTCCAGCATCCCCATATATACGGCGCAGCGGTAGCTGGGCTGATGCATGAACAAGTCCCCGTGCTCGGAATAATTATAAACGGGGCAGACCCCGCAGTAGGGCTTATACGCGCAGGAGGAACAGGCAACCTGGATATCCGTGACGGAGGAGGTTACCACGCACCGGACCACGGGGCTTGAAACGAGGCTGTTATAGCTGCCTTTGCCGGCGGAACCGATATGGAAGGCGTCGTCTCCCATGGCGGCCAGCATCCGGCCCTCGTCGCACGTGAAGACCCGGCCGTCATAATCGTAGGCCAGCTGCCCTATCCCGGCGCCGCAGGGCGACCGCAGGTCCAGGTAATTCGGATCGGACTCGCCCAGGATCTTGGCCAGGAGTATCCTGGCGGAATGCTCCACGATCCGGCTCTTGCCGGAAAGGTTAAGCTCGACCACGTAGTCCAGCGCCTTCTTGTAAAAACTCACGTACTCCTGCGCGGAGTAGCCCACCGAACCCCAAACGCGCTTTGCCGCGCCGAAAGGATTGAGGAAACGGATAAATATCCCCGCCAGGCCCAACCGGACATATTCGTCCACAATCGCTTTCCACTGCGGCAGGGCGGCTTTTGTAACGGTCAGCAGCGCATCGCCGGCCCCGGCCCCCCGGACGGATCTTTTCTTTATGGCCTTCAGCCACTTCACGGCGCAGGCATGGCCGTCGCCGCCCGGGAAAGGCCGGTTCGCATTGTGGAGCTTTCGCGGCCCGTCAAAAGAGGTGCAGATACTGACCTTATGCCTGAGCAGGAAAGCCAGGCGGGCGGCCGTCATCGTGGAAAGGTTGGTCACCAGGCTTATCGTAACCCGTTTGCCGGATTTTTTTGAGCGTTCCCCGATGGCGGAAACCATGAAGGACAGGACAGGCCAGTTCAAAAGCGGCTCCCCGCCCTGAAATTCGACCGTAAGCGACTGGGCCGGAGAGCTGAATATGGTATCCAGGACCCTGCGCGCGGCGCTTTTGGACATGTCCGTCTTTTTGCCGGCGCGGCCGCCCGCGCCGGACTGGCAATACAGGCAGGAATGGTTGCACCGCCGTGTAAGGACGACAATATGCAGCCCGGGGCCGCTGAAAAGGAAGGAATTCTTCTGCCGCCATCTGGCGGAAAGCGCGGCAACTGCGGGCTCTCCGCTTAAAAAGCCGCCGGACGAGAGCCTGGAATACAGGGGAGTCCCGGCTTTAAGCCGGCCCGACAGGAAGCTGTGGAAGTCCGCTTCGGAAAGGGAAGCGAAATTCCCGGAGTCATTGGTTACCAGGTAACCGCCGGCCACCTTCCGATGGCGGAAAAACCCGGTTTTTTCGGGATTGAACGTATTCAGGGATTTCATTTGCCGGACTTCCGCCCGCGCTTCTTTACCCGGACAGGAGGCCTGCCCGGCAAGCCGTCACTCTTTCCGGCAAGGGCCTCCGCTTTCCCCTTTTCCCAAAGCGCCGCTATATCCGGCGGGCCGTCCGGATAAGCCTCCTTGAGTTTCCCCCAGGGCAGGTCCATGCCCGGAGGGCCGTCTTTTACCCCGCCGGCATTGGCGCTCTTTTCCCAAGGGACCGCAATACCCAGCGGATCACCTTTATACCCGCCGGCTTCCGCCTCTTTGAGAAGGTTTTCTATCTCCTTTTCAAGAGCCTTGTCGTCGGCCGGCTTTTCCTCCTGCTTGGCGGCCGGTTTGCTTGCGCCGGAGACCCGCGCGGAAACCAGGGCCTGGGCCACTATCTTTTCCCGCAGGACCTTGTGCCTTATTGAGACCTTCAGACGCAGCGAATGGTGAAGAAGCTCGTTAAAGAACTCGCCTTCAAGATCGGCAGCCGCCAGGTTTATACCGGGCTTAACGCGCAGTTCTACCGATAAATTTCCTTTTTTGCCTCCGCGTATCCTGACGAAAGCTTTTCCCGCGAAGGTATTGGCTGCGGCAAACACGGCCTCACGCGGATAAATACCCGTCGCAACGGGGAAACCTGCGGTGTTTTTTCTTTTTTCCATTGAATCTCCTTGGAACGAGACGACAAAAAACCTGCTCTACTGGCTGATGCGGCAACACAATATGGTTCCCGAAGTAGGCAGGGTGGCGGCGGTAGCCGCGTCAAGCTGTTTAGAGGAATTGCCGCGCCACATAATGGTGTAGTAAACGCTTTTGGCCAGAGTCCCGCCACAGTACGAAGCAGAGCCGTTAGTGTAAGCCACGGTTTCACACTGGCTCAATAAAAAGCCGGTAATCAATAAATGACCCATGCCGCCGGCATCCGTGCCCTGCAATTTCAAAACTCTTTCGCCCGTAGCTTTGCGCTGGCCTATCAGCCTCAGGGAATAGTCAGCGGTAGCGTCGTTAAGTCCGTGGAAGTCGATATACGGAGTTTCCGCGGTGCCGGCACCGCCAAGCTCAAGCGAACCGCCCTGGTCGAGGTTAAAATAGCCGTATTTATTACTGGCGCTCGGCCCGACCGCTATACCGCCCTTGACCGTCAGCTTCGTACCCGTCCCGGCGGAGCTGGCGCCGACAGAAACAGCGCCTCCGTCGCGGGCCAGGTAGGTGTTGTTGGTGGTCAGGATATTAACATAGCCGCCGTATGGCGCCGGGTAATACGTGGTGAGCGTCAGGTTCTCCGAACCCAGAAACCCCGGCCGCCAGGTAAGGAACAACGCCGTCAGGAGAACCAGAACCCTCTCCCGTGTCAGCTTCAACTCTACGACCATGTTTTGGGTAGTTTCCATAACACCCTCCCCGGCACGCCCTCCCGCCAAACACCAGGAGAAAGCCGCGCCACCGTTCACCCGGGTGAACGCCGCATAACTTTATAAATTATACCAGAGACGCGGGCGCATTTCAAGGGCCCGTGTTACATTTTTATTACGGGGCAAGGGGTGGAACGCCAGGAGGAATGCCGCCCCCGGGAGCCTCCGCGGGGAACGCGGCTCATCGAACCGGTCCGAATTCCCCGGCCCCCCTTCTCTGCGGATACTCCGCCCAAACCCCTTCGCACAGCGCGTTATACCTGCAGCCGGCGCAGAACGGGAATTTCCGTTTTATTTCCTTCCTGGCTTTCCGCCAGTCCTTCGGCGCAATATCCAGTTGTTTCAGCTCGGAATACTGGCCGGCCGCGTTATTAAAGTCGGAAGCGTATTTCTCGCGGCCGGCCAGCAGGCAAAGCGGTATGGCCTCTAATTCCAGGGAGAACGGCACGCCCCGGGACAGGTTGCGCTTTTCCACGAACCGGATAACCCCGCGCACATAAGGCATGACCCCGCAGTAGCGGGGAACGACCGCGTCAAAATTAGAACCGGCCGCCCCGTTGGCATGCGGAAAAGCGATATTAACCCCTGCCGCCCCCAAAAGCATCAGCTGCCCGGCCGTTTCCTTCAAGCGGCGATAGTTGAGCCTGGTTATCACTATCTTCCCCAGGACGAAGGAACCGGCCGAAACCAGGTTTTTAATGCCCAGGGCGGTCTGATAATACGAGCCCTTCATCCTTGTCGTCCTATCATGAATTTCCGCGCAGGGGCCGTGCAGCGCGATAACGAACCGGCCCACATGCCTGGAAGCGGCCTTCGCCAGCGGGGGATAAGAGAACATCCTGCCGTTCGACTGCAGGGTAAGATAAAACCCCCTGTTTTCCGCGAATTCCAGGAGCTTAAGAAAGTCCGGCCTTATGGTGGGCTCGCCGCCGGTGAAGGTAACCTGTTTTATCCCTCTCGACAGGGAATCCAGGAGCTCTTTTTTACACTCGGCGGTGGACCTGTCCTCGTTCCCCCTTTTCAGCCGCGCGGCCGCCCTCTGGTCCGACACCACGCAATGAATGCAGTTGTTATTGCACCCGTACCCCAGTTTCAGATCGAGATATGCCATGAAAATATACCGGCTTCTTTCCCCGGGGGAAGGCCCGCTGCGCGGATCTTATGTTTCGCGGAGGCGGCCGGCCGGCCTTGTACCCTTGATGTGCGCGCCATAAGCGGCCAGCAGCGCGCCTTGCGCCGCCCGGATGAAGGGGCGGGTGCCGGGCGGCTCATAACCGTGGGAGAGGTCCAGTTGGAAATCATCGGGGAACCAGTCGCTGCCGCCGTTGAACCGTTTCCAGGCCTGGAGGGAGACGCGGCGGGAGGCGGCGCCCATGCCCGCCCAGACAGCCAGGAAAGCCGCCGAAAGCGAACCGCCGTAAAGGGAGTCCGCCAGGTCCAGGTACATCTTGCGCGACCCCGGCGCGTACATCCAGACGGCGGAGAACAGCACCATGAGGCCTTCGGTCTTTATCCCGGCGGCCGCGCATTCCCTGGTGGAGATTATGTGGTAGGGCGGGATATCCCTGTGTTTTATGCCCAGTTCGCCCGCCCTCGTGCGCATCAGCGTCCCGTGCAGCGGCTGGGTATGGAAGAACAGCATATAGCTGACGGGCTGGCGCCAGGCCCAGTCGAAGGCGGAGCAGAATTCGGAGAAAGTCTCTCCAGGGGCCGCGAACATCATCTGCATCGTGATCTTGGTCCTGGGGGCCAGGCGGCGCATCTCCGCAAGTTTTCTTTCGACCAGGCTTTTAGGATAGCTCCGCCCCAGTATGCTCTGCACGGCCGGGTTCACGCTGTTCACCCCCACGTTTATATCGAATTCCCTGTGGTTCCAGGCCCGCATCAATTCGGCGTTCCAATGGTTCAGGTTCGTCTGGAAGATGAAATTACAGCCCTTTTTATCCGCGATATAGTTGAAAATCGCCGACAGGCGCAGCGCACGGGGCCGGTTCAGGAACATGTCGGAATCCGCCACGAAGATACAAGCGCCGGGGGTGTCTTCGGCTATCCGGAGAAGATCGGCCCCCACCCGCTTATCGGAAAAGTAACGCGGCTTTTTAGCGGCCAGGTCGGTCCAGACGCAAAAAGTGCATTTATTGGGGCAGCCGCGCATCGTTTCAAAGGTATAGAACCGCCTGGTGCCGCTTTGTATCCCCAGGATGGAGGCCGCGTCGGTGAAAGGCGACGGGATCGCATCCAGGTCGGGCAGGACCGGCCTGCGCGGGCCCTCCCGGGTGACCCCGCCGCGGCGGACCAGCGCGCCCGGAGTGCCCGCCCAGTCCCGCCCGGAGAGGTAGCGGGAAAGCAGTTCCGTGAACGTAAGCTCCCCCTCCCCCGTGACAAGGACGTCGGCGCCGCACTTTTCCAGCAGGTCCGCCCCGCGCCCCGTGGCCTCGGGACCGCCCAGGATTATCCGCTTGCGCGGGTATTTTTTCCTTATGACCCGGCAAAGAGATTCCACTTTCCGCGAATTCCAGAGATAACAGGAGAACGCCACTATGTCGGGGTTCCAGGCGGCCACGAAATCCAGCGCGCGGGCGGAATTAAAATTGAAGAGGCTCAGGGTCCTTATCTCGCATCCCCCGCCGAGCTCTTTGTCGGCGTAAGCTTTAAGAAAGCCGCCGGCCAGAGGCAGCACCTGCTGGTTGCCGTTAAGGTCCCGGGAAAGCGAAACGATAAGCACCCGCGGCAGCCGTTCCCGCGCGGGGCGGCGCGCGGCCGCCCGCCGGGGAACGCGGCCCCCGCCCGGCGGCGGAAAATTATTTCCGGGCATTGACCGCCACGTACGCGTCTATCTCGCGCCGCGCCATCACGATAGCCCGCGGGATGTATTCCTTCCTGTCCAGGCCGCCCGCTATTATGAACCTGGGGCTGCGCGACAGGCCCAGGAAACCCAGCGCGGCCGTCAGCAGCGTTTCCTGCACGTTCATGTAAGGGAACCGCGGGTCCGCCACCGCAAGCCCGGGCGGGTAAAAGCCGTCCCGCGTCAGCAGGCACACCACGGGTTTTAGGGAAAGCATCTTCTTCCCGTAAAAGTAGTAGAGCCGGCTCGCTATCAGCTCGAAATATGCCTTCAGTATCGCCGGGATCGACAGCGTGTACATCGGCGCGGCTATCACCACTTCGTCGGCTTCGCGCAACTGGACGATGTACTTCTCCACCAGCTCCACCAGCTTCTCCGTCTCGGCCGACAGCTTCTCTTTCTTCTCACCGTAATACACCAGCTCGACGTACTCCCGGTTTATGAACGGCAGGCCTTCGGCGCACAGGTCCACCACCGTCACCCGCGCGCGCGGGTTCGTCCTCACGTACGCCTCCGTGAAATATTTTCCCATCTGCCGCGACACCGACCTCCGCTCCGGCGCGGGATTTGCCACCACGTATAACACGTTCTTCGCCTTCCCCGGCTTACCGGCCTTTTCCGTCTTCCCCGCAGCGGTCTTCTTTGTTCTCTTCACGGCTATCTCCTTCTCTATGCGCCGGAACTCCTCCAGCGTGTCCTTCTTCGCGTTCAGGCACAGCTCCACGAACCTGTCCGAATTCTCGAACTCCCTCAGCAGCTTCGACTTCATATCCGGCGGCAGCAGGTGAAGGTTATCTTTAACGCTCTTCAGTGTTGTCAGCTCTATAAACTTGAAAAGGTTCAGGTAATTGTCTATCTCACCCTCCGGCAGGAGCGGCCACAGCTGCCCGTGCAGACAGCCGTAATCCCTGTTCTTCAACACCCCGCGGTACTTCTCGTAATCCGGCGAACCCGGGAACAGATACACCGGGAACGGCGAGGGCACAGCCTTGAACTTCAGAATGGAAAGGTAGATCCTGAAAAAAGAGGCAAGATCGTCGTCCGGATACCCCAGAAGCGACGTGCACCGGCATTCGCTCATCTGCAGGCCGCTGCGCGCGGCCAGCTCTAAAAGCTTTATCGACGAGATTATCGTGTACGGCTTATTCAGCCGTTTCACCGCCTCGTAGTTCGCGCTCTCCATCGGCAGCGTCGCCGAAAATACCCGCGCGCGCACCATCTTCTTTAAAAGCGCTTCGTTCACCAGGTTCGGCTGCAGGCCTTTACCGAAACTTATGGTGGCGCCGTCCATCCCGCCGGCGGCGAATTTATCCAGGAATTCCCCCAGCTGCCGCGGGTACAGCGTCACGTTCGGGTCCCAGTTCCAGAAGCTCGTGGGCTGATACTTATCATAGAACCGCTTCATATAACCCAGCACCCCGTCCACGTCGAACTTCCGCGGACGGTCCTTGCTGACATGGCAGAACGAGCATTTGTTCACGCAGCCCAGCTGCAGCTGGAACAGGCCGTACTCCCACTTTTTCTGGGAGGAAAAATCCGGCTCGCATTCGTCCGCCTCCGGTATGCGCTCCGCGCAATACTCGTCGGCCCCGGCAGCCACCGCTATCCCGGGCGCAACACGCACAAAATCCCCGCCCGCTACGATCTTCACCGACGGCAGCAGCCGGCGCGCTATATCGGCGTACTCCCGGACAAGGTCGTAGTCGAACGTGAACGCGCAGCTTATCCACACCTCGTGCGGCTTACGCTCCAGCCCTTTAAGCCGTCTCTCAAAATGCTCGAAGCTCCGCCCGTGTATCCGCATCAGCGCCTTGCGCGCACCCCCGCTGCCCATCGGCTTTTCTTTCCAGGCATTGCTCTCCCCGGCGGGCGCCGGGGAGGACCTGTCCTGCACATCCCCTGAATGCATATTTATGTATTCGACATGGTTGCCGCGCCGTTTAAGGTACGCGACAAGCTTCAATATACCTACGGGCACCAGCCCCAGCGGACACAGCCGCTCGCCTGTAAAAGTAGGCGGCGTGGATAATATGGCGATATTCTTACCCGAGGGGATGTTCATAAATTGGCAGACGGCTCAGCAAAACCGCGCTTTAAGGCCTGACAGCCCGGCTCAGGCCCGGGCCTTTTTTCCAGCCAGCCTGGCCTGCGTCGCGGACAAAGCCGTGTAAACCGCTTTCATAAAAGGCTTGGTCCTGGGCGGCGCATAGCCGTACATCAGGTCCAGCTGAAAATCGTCGGGGAAACAATCGCTGCCCCCGTTGTAATAGTCCCAGGTCTCAAGGGCCTTCCTGCGCGCGGAACGGCTCATGCCGCGCCATATCTCCAAAAAAGCCGCCGAAAGAGAACCGCCAAAAAAGGAATCGGCCATTTCCATGAACAGCTCCCTGGAGCCCGGCAGCGCCATCCAGACGGCGACGGTCAAGATCATAAGGCCTTCGGTCTTTATCTCGCCGGCCGTGCATTCTTTGGTCGAAATTATGTGGTAGGGAGGGATATTGCGGCATTTGATACCCAACTCAACCGACCTTTCGCGCATCTGGGTGCCGTAAAGCGGCTGCGTATGAAAGAACAGCATCGCGGTCACCGGCTGCCGCCACGCCCAGTCGAAGGATTCGCAAAAATCAGAAAAAGTCTCACCGGGAGCCGCGAACATGAACTGCATGGTGATCTTGGTCTTGGGGGCTAAGCGGTGCATCTGCGCGAGCTTTTTCTCGACGAGTTTTCTGGAATAGTTCCGGCCCAGGATCGCCTGTACGGCCGGGTTCACGCTGTTAACGCCCACGTTTATTTCGTATTTTTCGTGGTTCCAGGCACGCATCAGTTCCCCGGTCCAATGGTTCAGGTTCGTCTGGAACACCATGTAGAAGATCTCCCCGTTGACGGCCGCGCGGAAAAGCGGGGCCAGTCTCATAGCGCGGCGGTGATCCAGGAACAGGTCGGAATCGGCCACGAAGACGGAGGTGGGGGTTTTTTGGGCCATCCAGCACAGATCGGACGCCACTCTTTTGACGGAGAAAAAGCGTAATTTCTTGGCCTTCAGCTCGGTCCAGACGCAATACGTGCACTTATTGGGACAGCCGCGCATCGTCTCGAAGGTTAAAAACGATCCGCGCCGCGCGCCCAT
>PEXO01000321.1:17974-33183 GCA_002779045.1 Elusimicrobia bacterium CG08_land_8_20_14_0_20_59_10
CGTTCCTGAAAGGCGTGGGGATCGAGTTGATGTCGGCTATCAGGTCCCTGGACGGGCCCGCATGAACGGCCCCGCCGCAGCGTACCAGCGCACCGGGCGTGCCCTTCCAGGGCGTTCCCGACACAAAACGGGTAAGCAATTCGGCGAAAGTGGCTTCCCCCTCGCCCAGGACAAGCGCGTCCGCCCCGCATTTCCGAAGCATCTCTTCTTTCCTTCCCGTGGCTTCGGGACCGCCGAGAACGATGCGCTTGCGGGGATACTTCTTCCTTATCCTCCGGCACAGGGATTCCACCTTGCGCAAATTCCAGAGATAACAGGAGAAAGCCACTATATCCGGGTTCCAGGAGGCGATGAAATCAAGCGTCCTGGCATAATCGAAAGTATAAAGGTTCAGCGTTCTGACTTCGCATTTCCCGCCAAGCTCCCTGTCCGCGTAAGTTTTAAGCAAACCCCCGGCAAGCGGGACGACCCTGCGGTTATCGTGGAGATCCCTGGAGATCCCGACGATCAGCGCCCTGGGCCGCGGAGCGCGGCCGCGCGCGGCATGTTTTAACGTGAGAACCCGGGCTCCGGCGGCCGGCGGTCCCGGAATGATCTTTACTCGCTGTTTGGGAATAGTGGGCATTCAGGATATTTTAGCAGAAATAGAGAACCGCTGCCGCACAAGGGGCAAATCACCCGTCCGTCCGGGTTATCTCCCCGCCGGAGGACCCATGTGCCCGGCGGCGAGCCTGGCGGCGCCGCCGCCGGACTGTATGGCCATGGTCATCCCGGAGCCGGGACAGGTCCACTGCCCGGCCAGGAACAACCCGCGCACCGGCGTAGCCTGCGGCAGCCTGTCGAACAGCGTCTGGCCGATGTTATTCTCCCAGCCGTATATCGCCCCGGAATCCACGCCCGTGCGCGCCTCGAGGTCCGCCGGGTCCAGTATCACCGTTTCCCGCACTTTGCCCCGCAGGCCCGGAAGGATCTTCTCCGCCTGGCTGAGCAGGCTTTGGGCCCGGGCCTCGCGATTCTTCTTCCAGTAGGCCCTGCCCCGCCAGGACGCCATGGTGATGACCGCCATGGAACTGCAGCCGCGCGGCGCCAGCGAGGGGTCGGCCAGGGAATGCAGGCATAGCCCGAACGACCCGGGCCCGCCCTTGAGCGTGAGCCTGTAGTTCTCGTCATGGTCGAGGCTGGCATAGCAGCTGGTGGCGTAAACCGGCGGTTTGGCCAGCCGCCGCAAATCCAGTTCCGCCCCGACCAGCAGGTGCAGCGCCGACACCGAGGTGGTCATTGAAGATAGCCTGCCGAGATATCCGGCGGGAGCGTGCCTGCCTCCGAGCAGTTCATTGAACGTAAGCCCGGCGGCCGCGTTAGAAATGACGCACCGCGCATTAACCCTTGTTCCGTCGTCAAGCTCTATCCCCCGCACCCCGCCGGAGCCGGCCAGTATCCGCCGCACCGGAGCCCCGGTCCGCACCGTGCCCCCGCGGGCGGTTATAGAAGCCGCCAGGGCCTCGCTCAGGCTGCGCGAGCCGCCGCGGATATAAAAAGTCTTTTCAACCGTGTAGGCGCCCATCATGGCGACCATCATCATGGCGGACGCACGGCTTGGCGGAACGCCGAGATAGATCCACGTGCCGCCAAGTATGGCCGTCAACTCAGGGTCGCGGAAATTCTCCCGGCAATACCCGCTGAAAGACGACTTGAAGTAGCGCAGCATAGCTGCGGAGTTAATGGCGTGACGGATCTCTCCCACAGGGTCGGAACAATCTTTAAGCCTGTCCTTCCAGCTGCCGAACTTCATCAGACGGTCCATCTGGTAAAGGCTGCGGCCCTGGTCCAGCATACGGATTATGGCGGCGCGCTCGGCCGGGAAGCGCCGGCAGAGGGCCGCCTCAAGCTCCCCGGAATCTGCGGGGAAGGTGAACCTGAGGCCGGGAAAGACCACCTCCATGAACACCGGCAGTTTTACAAAATCCACCTTCCGGTCCACGCCTATCTCTTTGAGCAGGCCGGCGCTCGGCGTGCCGGGGCTGCCGAGGCCGTAAACCTGGTGCAGCGCGCGCTCAAAAGAGAAGCCGCCGCGCTCTACAAGACTGGCATTGCCGCCGACCATTTCGTTCCTCTCGGCCAGAAATACCTTGTAGCCGCGTTTGGCCAGCAGGGCCCCCGCCGACAGCCCGCCCAGCCCGCCGCCTACTACCGCGGCGTCATACTCCCGTTCCTTTCCCTTCATTTTTTCACCCCGAATATCCCTCCCGAAATAAAATCGCCGAGTTTCTCCTCAAGCTTCTTTAAATTCCTTTTCACGGCCGCGGGATCCGCCCTGAACGCTTTTTTCGCTGTCCCGGCGCAGTAACCGCATTTCTCGCAGGAAACATTGCGGCAATCCATATTCCTGAAGAAATCCAGGAATCCCTCCAAAGCCCCGTTATCCAGGAACTGTTCTTTAAGGTAAAGCGCGCCCGAGAAATCGCGCAGTTTTATGATCTGGGCGCAGTCCGGGCGGAAAAGGTATTTCAATTTCACCGGCAGTTGTTTTTTAACTTCGGTCTTGGTGTTAAGTATGTCGAGGAGGTTCCCGCGATATTTCCGGGCCGCATAGGCCCTGGCCGCGCGCGTGAGAGTTTCGGTGGTGTCGGACCTGTCTATAAGCTTAAAGTGGTCTATACCTATCTTCTCGTAGGCGCACAGGTCCTCGGGCCTTATCCAGCGGGATTTTATCAGTTCTTCCGGGGACAACAGCCTGATGCGCGTGCAGTTCAACACGCAGTAGTCTATGTAAAAGCCCTTTAAATGGTGCCCCGTCTGAGAGCTGTGGCTGCCCACATTGGCGTGGTAAAGCTGGAACGGGCAGCCGAAGAGGCAGGTTCTGTTAGCTATAAGCTGTATACCGCACCTGACGCTTTTTCGCAGGGCTTGCAGGAACCCGAAATCGCGGTTCACGTAACCGGGAAGGATCATGCCGTCCGCCCCCAGGTCCTCGTAGAACTTCGCTATCTGCAGGCTGTTAATGTTCGCAAAAGAAGAGATAACGACTTTCAGGCCGGGAAAACTTTTTTTCACCACCTCCAGCAGCCAGGGGACGGAGACCGTCACCGAATCAACGCCCAGGGACTCCACCCACCCGATGTATTCCAAGATCTCCCCGCGGGACTCAGCCCGGTATTCCATATTGCCCAGGCAGGAAGGATTGAGCAGATAGTTGAATTTTATTTTTCGCTTATGGGCTTCCCGGATATAGTTCCCGACCTCTTTGCGGGTAGGCTCGGGCAGCAGGAAGGAGGACCTGCCTCCGCCCAGTATATCGCTTCCGGGTTTGGCGTAAACGCTGTGCACCGGCAGGCCTTTAAGATTGTCCAGGAGCGCCTTGTCCCAGTTGGCGGCCACGGAAAGTTTCATAACCGGTCCGCCCTCCCCGCGCGTGCCGCTTTCCCGGGCCGCCCCTCCGCGCCCGCAACGAAACCGCCCAGTTTCCCGTCAAGCTTCTTCAAATTCCTTTTAACGGCGGCCGGGCTTATCCTGAACGCTTTTTTCGCCACCCGTCCGCAATAACCGCATTTTTTGCAGGAAAGCTTGCGGCAATCGGCGGTCTTGAAGAAATCCAGAAAGCCGTCAAGCGCCCGGTTATCAAGGTACTGCTCCTTCAGGTAAAGGGCTGATCGCAGGTCGCGCAGCTTCAGGGCCTGGGGATAATCCATTGCGCGCAAACATTTCAGCGGCACCGGAAACTGCCTGGCGGGATCGGTTTTGGCGTTCATTATGTCCAGCAGGTTCCCCTCGTATCTCCTGGCGGAGTAAGCGCGGGCGGCGCGGACCAGCGTCGCGGTGGTGTCGTATCTTTCGATCAGCTTAAAATGGTCCAGGCCCAGCTCTTCGTAAACGTGAAGGTCCTCGGGCCTTATCCACCTTGATTTTATGATCTCCCCCGGGAACAAAAGCTTCGCCCTGGTGCAGCTCATCACGCAGTAATCGAGATAAAAACCTTCCGCCCCCTCGCCGGAGCGGGAGCTGTGGCTTATCACATTGCCGTGGTACAACTGGAAAGGGCAGCCGTAGAGGCAGGTCATGTTGGCGATAAGCTGGATATCGCATTCCACACCTTTACGCAGCGCCTCCAGGAACCTGAAATCGCGGTTCACGTGCTCGGGGAGGATTATCACCTCGGCGCCGAGTCCCTCGTAAAATTTCGCCAGCTGCAGGCTGTTAATGTTGGCCAGGGCCGAAACCGCTATTTTCAGCCCGGGAAAACGCCGCTTGATGACCTGCAGCAGCCACGGGGCCGCGACCGTGACATAATCGGGCCGCAGGCCGTTGACCCATTCGAGATAGCCGATTATCTCCCGGTGGGAAGCGGCCGCATACTCTTTGTTGCCGGTACAGACCGGGTTGAGCAGGTAGTTGAACTTGATCTTGCGCTTATGGGCCTGCCGGACATAGGCCTCCACTTCTTTGCGCGACGGTTCGGGAAGCAGGTAAGAAGCCCTCCCGCCGCCGAGCACATCACTTGCCAGTTTACCGTAGACGCTGTGTACCGGCAGACCCTTAAGGTTGTCCAGCAGGGCCTTATCCCAGTTTGCTGCCACTGAAAGTCTCATAACTCCTTGAAAGGAACCCCGCTCAGGTTTTCCGCCCCGCGCCCGCCCGGGCTTTACTCCGGCCGCCGCGCCTGTCGCGGAGAAAATCCTCGAAAGGCTGGTAATTCTGCTGGCGCCAGGGATTACCGGTAAGGAAACTCCGCCCCATCTTCGCGAAGCACTTGTAGTAATGGCGTATCATGAACTTTTTGGAGAAGAAAATATTACCCAGGGCTTTCCAGTTTAAGAGCAGGGCCCTGCCGACCACGGTTTTATAATACAGGTCGGCTTCCGGCGCCGAAAGTTCGGCAGTGCGGGTCACGCAGTCGAGCATATTGAATTTGGAAAGGTCGCGGATCTCTATCGCGCCGGCCGCCTCGCATTCCTTGTAATAAGGAGTGCCGGGCCACGGCGAAACGGCGTTGGGCCCGACTATGT
The DNA here is from genome assembly GCA_002779045.1 of Elusimicrobia bacterium CG08_land_8_20_14_0_20_59_10. Taxonomy (GTDB): domain Bacteria; phylum Elusimicrobiota; class Elusimicrobia; order Elusimicrobiales; family UBA9959; genus UBA9959. Next base: position 22,978 of record PEXO01000321.1, read on the forward strand.
CGCAGTTCTTCAGCAGGAAATACAGCGTCTTGTGCAATCCGGCCTTTGTGTCCCAGGGAGCGCCCCACATGAGCATCCCCATCACAATGAACTCATGGGTTTTCCCCAATTCAACGGCTTTTTTCACCAGCTCCATGTTCTGCGGCTTATTGAGGCGCCTGAGCACGTCGGGCACGGCGGCCTCTATGCCAAGCATCACCTGGTATACCCCGACCTCCTTGAGGTCCCTGAGGAGCTTCTCGTTCTTGACAAAGTTGCCGCAGGTGGTCTGTATCCACATCTTCACTTCGGGCCGCCTCTTCCTCATCAGCGCGATAAAAGCCTTCGTCCGCGCCGGGTCGTGCAGAAAATCATTATCTCCGATATAGAAGATATGCTTGCCGTATTTTTTGCTCAGCACCTCAAGAGTGTCCACCATGTATTTGGCGCCGTGGCCGCGCCAGGTATGTTCCCACTGGACCGCCTCGGAACAGAACTTGCAGCGGCCCACGCAGCCGCGCGCAAAAGTCACGGTAAAACCCACGTGGTTGCCGAGCGACGCCAGCGAATAGCGCTCCATGGGGAACAGGTCATAGGCGGGCGGAGGCAGTTCGTCCAGGTTCTTGAGGAACGGCCTCGGGGCGTTCTTGACGGGAACGCCGTCCTTCATATACGCCAGCCCCAGTATGCCGGAAAGATCGGTGCTTTTCCCCTTCAGCGCCCTTAAAAGCTCCTGCAGCGTCGCCTCGCCTTCCCCCACCACGACGAAGTCGGCGGCCCCGGTCCTGAGGGCTTCTTCCCAGAAGATGGAGGCGGTATAACCGCCGGTTATTATCCTGGCCTGCGGCAGTATTTCGCGGACCAGCCCGGAAGCGTTTAGCGTGTCGGGCCAGAACGCGGTTATCGCGCCCGTTATGGCTACCACGTCGGGCCGCTCCTTTTCCAGGTATTCCGCGGTCCTGTCCCACGGTTTTTCCGGCTCCATGGAGGCGTCAAAAACCCTGATATTGAACTCGCGGCGCGTCACCGCGGCAAGGTAGATAAGGGCCGGCGAGGCGGTAAGGCCCCTGAAAAACTCCCAGCTTTTATGGAGAGGATCCAGAAACAGAACTTTCATACAGTCTCCTTTAGGTGCCGGACACCAGCGATTCCGCCGGCTCTAAGGCGCGCGCGCAGTAAGTAATTTTCAATTATACTACAAAAAAATGCCGGCACTTTTCCGCGGCCGCGGGGTGTCAGAAGAACGATCGCTGCGGCCCAGGATTACAGCCCGATGCCCCTGACCGCTATTTCCGCCCGGTCCTCTATGCCCGCGTCCGAAAAGGTCTCTTCCTCCACCGAGTCCAGCTCCAGGGCCGTTCCCGCCAGGGTTTCGCGCATCACCAGCGGAAAGACCATTACGGAGAGCAGCGCGTCCACCATAAAAGGGATGGAATGCCGTCTGACCGAGCTGGCGGGGCGGCACTCTGCGGCCAGCAGGGCCACCACCTTTACATACTCGGTGAAATTCGCGTCCGTGAACCGGGCCATGGCGTTCTTCCCCGGGACCGCCTCCGCCTGCCGCGGCGGCGCCAGCTTCCTCGTCTTCCGGGAGAACTTCCCTACCGCGATCAGCGCGTTCTTGAGCCTTTCGCGCGGCGTACTGCCCACTATCCACCCGGGCCGGAACTTCTTCACGAATTCCGCGGACATCTTCCTTACTGCGGCTCTGAAGAGCTCCTCTCTGGCGCCGGAGCGCGGGCGGAGCGCGCCGGCTTCCCGCACGGCCACGGCAGTAGTCCTCTTTTCCTTAAGGGGCCTGCGGCCGGCGGACCTGTGCTTTTGGCCGGTTACCGGCTTCGATCTCTTCATACCGCCTCCCTGCGTCCCGCCTTTCCTTTTATTACTCCCTGCCCGCCATACGCGGCCAGCAGCGCCGCGTGAGCGGCCTTAATGAACGGCCCCGCGCCCGGAGTGATATAGCAGCGCATCATATCCAGCTCAAAATCGTCCAGGAACCAGTCGCTGCCGCCGGTGAACCGCTTGAGCGTCTTGAGGCCGAAGGCGCGCACGCCCGGAGACATGCCGTCCCAGATTTTCAGGAAAGCCCCGGACAGCGAACCGCCGCAGGAGGACACCGCTATGGCCCTGTACATATTACGCGACCGCGGCGTGGACATCCACACCGTGGAAAAAAGTATCATCAGGGATTCGGTCCTTATCCCGGCGGCTGCGCACTCCCTGGTGGAAGTTATATTATAGGGCGGGTTCTTTCTGCATTTTATCCCCAGCTCACCCGCCTTATCCCGCATCTGCGTGCCGTGCAGCGGCTGGGTGTGGAAGAACAGCCTGTAGGTCACCGGCTGCCGCCAGGCCCAATCGAAAGCTTCGCAAAAGTCCCGGAACGTCTCACCGGGAGCCGCGTGCATCAGTTGCATCGTTATCCTGGTCTTCGGGGCGACGCGGTGCATCAGGGCGAGTTTTTCCTCCACCAGGCTCTTCGGGTAACTGCGGCCCAGTATCTTCTGCACCGCCGGGTTCACGCTGTTGACCCCCACGTTCATCTCGAAATTTTCATTATTCCAGGCGCGCATCAGCTCCTCGCGCCAATGGTTCAGGTTCGTCTGGAAGATCACGTAGCAGCCCCCGGGACCGGCGGCCGCGTGGAAGAGCGGGGCCAGCCGCATAGCGCGCTCGTGGTTGAGGAAAGTGTCGGAGTCCGACACAAAAATAAACGAGGACGGGGTATTTTCGACTATCCGCTTCAGATCTGACTCTATCCGTTTGTAAGAAAAATAACGCAGCCGTTTGGCATTAAGCTCGGTCCAGACGCAATAGGTGCACTTGTTGGGACAGCCGCGCATCGTTTCATACGGGAAGAACCGTTTGCTCCCGGCACGGACGCCCAGCGACGAAGCGGCGTCCCGGAACGGGGAAGGGATCACGTTGAGATCCGGCATAACGGGCCTGGACGGGCCCTCGCAAAAGGTTTTTCCGCTGCGCACCAGCACGCCCGGAGTGCCGGCCCACTTCCGTCCCGACAGGTGCCGGGCAAGCAGTTCGGTAAAAGCGGCCTCCCCTTCCCCGACTACAAGGGCATCAGCCCCGCATTCCCGCAACAGCTCCGCCTTCCGGCCGGTAGCCTCGGGACCGCCGAGGATCATCCTGATGCGGGGATATTTTTTTTTAACGCGCCGGCACAGGGACCGCACCTTGCCGGAATTCCAGAGATAGCAGGAAAAAGCCAGTATGTCCGGTTTCCAGGCGGACACGAAATCGAAAGCCAGGCCGGCGTTGAAGCTCAGCAGGTTCAGAGTTTTGATGTCGCACTTCCCGCCAAGCCGCGCATCGGCGTAGTTCTTAAGGTAACCGACGGCCAGCGACAGCGCGCGGGGATTGCTGTAAAGGTAGCGGGAGATACCTACCACAAGCACGCGGGGCAGGCGCCTGGCGGCTTCTGTTTTGGGTTCCTTCGCGGAGCGCATATTGTATTTTAGCAGAAATAACGGGGCAGGGAAAAAGGTAGAATACGAAGACATGGAAAATCGTGCGGCACGCGAGCCCGGACAACGTCAAAAGGATACCGCCGCGAATTTCGCCGGCAGGCGGAAAAGCAAGGTCGTCCTGGTCGACGGGACGCTGCGCGAGGGCGAGCAGTCAGCCGGGGTTTTTTTCACCTTCCGCGAAAAACTGGAACTGTTGAGGCTGATGGATAAAGCGGGCGTCCGGATCGCCGATTGCGGGATGCCGGCGGTCTCGGACGAGGAGTTCCTCACCCTGAAAAAGCTCGTGTCGGCGGGTTTCAGGACCATAAGGATAGGGGCGTCCATCCGCTGCCGCATTGAGGAAGCGGAGCTTTTTAAAAAGACCGGCGCTACCGATTGCTTTATCATCGTCCCGGTCTCGGACATCCACATCAAGGTCAAATTCGGCATGGAAAAAGCCGCGTACGCCGGCTATGCGGAGCGCGTCGTGGCTCATTGCGTAAAGCTCGGGATAGAACATGTCCACGTGGTCCTTGAAGACGCGACCCGCGCCGACCCGGAATTCATCCTGTTCCTGCTCGGGAAGCTCCGCGGCCGCCCGGTGGAGGCTTTTTACATCTGCGACACGCTCGGCGTCGCCCTGCCCGGGAACATCTCGCGGCTCGTCGGCGCGGTGAAAAACGCGCTCTCCCCGGGCTCGGCCGCCGCGGTGGGCGTCCACTGCCACAACGATTTCGGGCTCGCCCTCGCCAACACCCTTGCGGCTTTCGACAGCGGGGCCGCTTTTCTCACATTTACCCAGAACGGCATCGGCGAACGCGCGGGCAACGTTAAATTCCACGAACTCGCGCTCGCGCTCGCGAGGCTGAAAAAAGTTCCGCTGAAAGTCGATCTCGGCATGATCGCGGAATTATCGGAAGCCGCCGAGAAGATGTCGGGGATCTTCATGTCGCCGGTCGAGCCCGTGATCGGCTTTAACGCTTACCGCCACGAGAGCGGCATCCATGTCTCGGGGCTTTTAAGGAACCGGAAGGTCTATGAGGAATTCAGGCCCGAGGCGATCGGCCGCAGGAACGAATTCGTCCTCGGGAAGCATTCCGGGGTCTGCCTCATCGATAAATTGCTCGGAGAATTCTTCTCCGGGCTGAAATTCAGCCCGGCCGAAAGGTCCTCGATCCTGAAAACGGTAAAAGAAACGCGGGTGAAGGCGGGAAAAGCCGGGAACGCGAAAATGCGGAAAACGCTTTCCGGCTTTTACTCGTCCGCGCTCGGCGGGCTTTCGAACCGCGACTTCGTTGAAATAGTGAGATCGCTGGTCCGGGAACGCGTCTGATGGCGACGATCTACAGGAATTTTTACGAAAAGATCTTCGAGCTGGCGGTCGCCGGAAGCCCGAAGCCGGCCGGCGGATATTACGCGCTCGCCCCCGGCCTTATCCTTGGCCACGATCCCCTGATCGCCCTGCTGGTGGACGATTTCAGGGAACTGCGGAGAAAAATGCCGCGCGGCGTAAATGGAAAATGCTTCTTTACGGCCGACCATTTTGCCCCCCCCTCGACCATAGAACGGGCCGGTATATTAAAGAAATTCCTTGATTTTTCCGCTGAAGAAAAGATCCGCACGGTCAAGGTATTCGAGGGGATCTGCCACCAGTTGCTGGTGGAAAGCCCGCAGGCCCGTCCTTTTTCATTTATCATCGGCTCGGATTCGCACACCGTCACCGCCGGCGCGCTGGCTTCGGTCGCCGCGGGCTACGGCTCGATGGATATCCTCGGCGCGCTCGCGACCGGCGCGGTCCGCGAGAAGAAATACCCCGTCATCGGGGTCCGCTTTACCGGGAAAAAGAAGCGTTTCGTGACCGGCCGCGACATCGGCCTGGAAATAATAGCCAGGATCGGCGAGGGCGGCGCGGCCAACAGGGTCCTTGAATATTCCGACGAAACCGCCGCCCGGATACACATCGACGACAGGTTCTCCGTTTCCAACGCCTCCGTCGAATGCGGCGCGTTCACCGGGCTCTTCCGGCCCGACGCTGTTCTCCTGGAATATCTGGCGAAGCGCGACAACAGGTCCGTAAAAGAGCTCGGGCGCTATTTCTCGGACTATGCCTCGGACGTCGGCGCCGGCTTCGATTCCAGCCTCGGGATAGACCTTTCCGGGCTGAACCCCAGGGTCGCCCTCCCTCACGATTTTTCCGACATCCGCGACGTTTCGCGCCTCCGCCGCGGCGTGGCGCTGGACCAGGTCTTCATCGGCTCCTGCGCCTCGGGCAGGCTGCTTGATTTCAAATATATGTGCGACACGCTCGACGCGCTGGGCACAAGGTACAGGAAAACCGCGGTAAAAAAAGCGCCGCGCGTGAGGCTTATCGTGACGCCCTCTTCGAAGAACATCTACCTCCGGGCCATGCGGGCCGGATACCTGGAAAAACTGGTGAACTTCGGCGCGGTGATAACGAATCCGTCGTGCGGGCCGTGCGGCGGCATAGACAAAGGGATACTGGGCGAGAACGAGGTCTGCCTTTCGACTTCCACGAGGAATTTCAGGGGCCGGATGGGCCCCTTCAGCTCTGAAATATATATTGCTTCGCCGGTTACCGCCATTCTGAGCGCCTTCACCGGCAAAATAACCCCGCCGGAGGAGGTCTTTAAATGAAAAGGTCCGGCTCGAGCCTCAGCGGCCGCCTCAAGGTCCTGGGCGACAACGTGAACACCGATCTGATACACAATCCCTTCGATTTCACGATAGAGAGGAAAAAACTGAATTGTGAGCTCCTGGGCGGTCCGCCGGGAAAGAAAGAAAGGTCCGTCTTTCTAGCCGGCAGGAATTTCGGCCTCGGCTCATCCCGGTTCTCCACGGTCCTGGCGCTCAGGAACTCGAACCTGGCGGCCGCGCTGGCGGTCTCATTTTCCAGGATATTCGAGCGCAACCTTGCGTGCGCCGGGATCTTCCCGGTCAAGCTGGCTCCCGGAATTACCGGGACTTTGGGCAGGATCAGGGAAAACGACGCGATCAGGCTTGTTTTCAGCCGGCAGCCGGGCGGTTCTTTTTACAGCGTTGACGCCGGGCTCGGGAGCCGGAGATTTCCCGCGCTAGGCGCGGTCGACGGCTACCTTTATGAAATAGCCGAATGCGGCGGAATGGCGGAATATCTTGCGAAAACCAAATAGCGGCGCTCTTATAGACCTCGCGGTGGTCGGCGGAGGCCTCGCCGGGCTCTCCTGCGCGGTCCGGGCGAGGTTCATTAAATCGCACGGCTCGTACCCGATGAAAACCGTAATTTTCGAGGCGTCGCCGGAGATCGGCGGCCTGGCGGCGCTGGCGAACATCAGGGTGACGGGGCCGGGTTTCGGGATCTCCGGGAAAGAACTCGTCTCTAAACTGGCCGCCGACGTGAAAAGATACGACATCCCCGTCATAAACTCCAGGATCGTCAAAATAGGATATTCCGGCGCTTCAGGCCGCCTCGTCCTGACCGGCGCCGGCGGCGAGGTCTATAAGGCGAGAACGGCCGCCGTCTGCACCGGCATGCGGCCGCTCGCGAACGACCGCGATTATTTCGGCAAAGGCGTCAAAATAACGTTCATGGGGTATGACAATGTCTGCGGGACGATAGGCGACTGCATAGATAAGAACGACGAAAACGGATTTTTGATCTACGGCAACCGGTTTACAGCGAACCTCGTCAATTTCGCGCTGAGCGCGCTTTCAAAGAAATACGGCCCCGGCCGCAGGCGCTATTTCCCGGTTTTCCTGGTGAACGACCGGGAAAAAGACTTTTTTCGCGCCAACCCCGCGCTCCCGCACGGCGAGCTCTTCAGATTCGGGCGCATATTAAAATACCATGGCGGCGTGGCGCTCGCGGCGGTCGATATCCTGAACGAAGGTAAAATAAGCCGGCTGAAATTGAGATCGCTGCTCCTGGATTACACTTCTTTCGAATTAAGCCCGGATTTCAGCATTATAATGCCCGGGAAGAAGGGCCCGGGAGCGAAGGACGGTTTTTTAAAGATTGATCTTCAGATGAGAACGGCTTTACCCGGAATATTCGCCGCGGGCGACGTTACGGGACCTTATTTTTGCGCCGCTCGCGCCATTTCGAGCGGCATAACGGCGGCCTTTTCGGCGTATAAAGCGGTCATGGCGCAAAAAGGAATGCCGGATCCCGGCCTTTTCGCCTACCAAGCCTCGAACCGCCGGTTCGACGCTTCATACCGGGAAGTGCCGGTGCTGAAACCCGCCCGCGGAACAATGACGCTTTCTGAAAATTCAAAAATAGAGCGGTTTTTCAAGGCGCGGTTCGCCGGGATCGGGCGCCCGGACCTGAAAAGATTACTTAATGTCACAAACCGGGATAAGATCCTCGGCCGCAGCGATTACGCCGAAATTTCCGGGATCCTGAAGGTTTCGCTCGAAGAAGTGATGGTCCTGTTCACGGATATGATACTCGAAAAACTTGCGACCATCGCCTGAAGCAGGGGACATGCAACATCTCCAATATTCCGAAGAACTGACCGGCTTGCGCGGGGCGATCAAGGATTTCATCCTGAACGGGGGAACATTGCCGGACAAGGAACGCTCGGATAAGTTCAACGAATTATGCCTGAAAGTTTTCGCTCTTCAGTTCGACAATATAGACTCCTACCATAAGTTCTGCCTTCAAAAAGGCACCCGCCCCGAAAATACGGCTTTGTTTACCGGGATCCCGGCCGTTCCCGTCCAGGCGTTCAAGGCCGGCGACATCTTTATCTATCCAGCGGCGGAGGCGCGGGTGACGTTCAAGACCTCGGGGACTTCCGGGCATAAGGCGGGCAGCGCGTATTTCAGCGAGACGGGCGCCGCTCTGGCGTCCCTTGCTATAGTCAGGAACGCCCGGAACTACCTGTTTCCCGACGGCCTGGACGCCCGGTTCTTCCTTATCTCGCCGACGCCCGAAAGGGCGCCGCACCTCACGATGGCCTTCGGCATTACCGAGGTCATGAAAAATACCGGGCCCCACGGCGGGAAGCACTATATCGGTCCCGCCGGGATCTTATGGGACGAGCTTTTTACCGACCTGAAGAAGGCGGCGGCCGAAAATGTCCCGGCGGCGGTGATCGGACCTTCGTTCGGCGTGGTTTTCATGCTAGACAGGATGGCCGCCGGAGGCATGAAACTCAAGCTGCCCCCCGGGTCGCGGCTTCTCGACGCCGGCGGCTTCAAAGGTAAAAGCCGCGAGATCAGCAGGACGGAAATGGTCGAAGCGGCCGGTGAAATGCTCGATATACGGCCGCAATACTGCGTAAACACGCTCGGGATGAGCGAGCTCGGCACGCAATACTACGACAACAACCTCAGGAATTTTATTTTAAACAGGGAATTTCCCGTATACAAAGAGAATCCGCACTGGGCGAAGACCTTCGTGGTCGATCTCCGGGATTTCCAGGTCATTCCCGAAGGCGACGAAAGCCGCACGGGGGCGCTTTTACATTTCGACCTGACCAATATCGACCGCGCGCTCGCGATCTTGACGGACGATCTCGGCCGGTACAGGGGGTCCGGCTTCGAGATCTGCGGCAGGATAGCCGCCGACGACATAAAAGGCTGCTCCGTGACCATCGAGGAGATGCTGACAAAGAAATGACCTATCAGACGTTCTATTCACCTCCGCGATACCGGAAATATTTCAAGGCCCGCCCCGCACAGGACGCGAACGGGGTCCCGGTAGGGCACGCGGACGTCGACGCCGGCTTTTTCCCGGCCGGGTTCGACGAGTTCGCGAAGAGCGCCGCCGGCGCGCTTTCGAAAATGAAGATCGAAGAGATAATAGAGCAGCTCGACCTGGTCTCCGGGAAATTCCTGGACCGGGGTTATGACAAGCGGCTCCGGGCGGTCGACGCCATTTCGAAACTGACCGGCTTTTCGGGACCGGCCGTGGAGCGCTGCATCGACCTGGAGTTCGGCTCCTCGCGCGCGCCCGGGATGCGCGCCGCCCTGAAGAACGAATTCGGAGATTACGGGGCGCTGGACGGGTTCGTATACGACGAAAAGCTGAAGGGCAGTTTCAGGGTCGTCCCTAACGCGCCGGTTTTCGCGGTATGTTCGTCGAATATCCCCGCGCTGCCGCATCTTTCGATAATGAGGAGCTTCCTGACAAAAAACCCGCTCATCCTTAAAACCTCGATGGCTGAGCCTGTTTTTGCCCCGCTTTATATGGAAGCTTTCCTCGAGTCCGGCCTGCCGCTCGCCGAATGCGCGATAGTTCTGTGCTACAACAGGTGCGAAGAGGGCCTGACCGAAAGATTAATAGCCGGCTCCCGGACGGTAATCGCCTACGGCGGGCCGGCCGCCGCCGGTTATTTCTCGAAAAAGGTCGCCCCCCCGAAGAAACTGATAATGCATCCGCACAAGCTCGGCTTCGGCATAATCGGAAAAGATTTCACGCGGGACATCGCGCCCGGCGGCCTGGCAGCGCTCGCGAAAAGCGTGGTTTTCGACACGGTAACGTTCGAGCAGCGCGCATGCCTTGCGCCCCATATTTATTTTTACGATGAATCGGGCAACGTGCCGGCCGGGGATTTCGCCGCCGCGCTGCTCAGGGAATTCGAGATCGCCGAAAAACAGGTCCCTCCGGCGGTCCTGAGCGCCGAAAAATCATACGCCCGCAGGGTTTACCTTGTAAGCGCCGCTTTTTCACCCGCGGTGAAAAAGGTCTTTTCTACCGGCGGTCTCCGGAGCGCGGTGATACTCGCCTACCCGGCGGAGTTCTTTATTTCGCCGCTCG
>PEXO01000345.1 GCA_002779045.1 Elusimicrobia bacterium CG08_land_8_20_14_0_20_59_10
TCGCGGCCGCGTCCGCGGCTTACTCCCAGTCCCAAACCCGGACGATAAGCCAGAAAGATTACCGCGCGATGGCGGAAGAAGCCATGAAATCCCGGAATTACCGCCAGGACCAGGCGGAAAATTGGGACGCCCGGCTTAAGAGAGTTTCCGGCACGGTGACCGTAAAACCTTCGGAAGACGGAAAATGGTCCCAGATCGAGGGCGAGATTCCGCTCAACTCCTCCGATTGGATAAAAACGGGTTCGGACGGGATAGCCGAACTGTACCTGGACGCTAAAGCGGCGCTTTCCGTGGGGAGGAACACGGAGTTCCAGATGTCGTCCCTAGCCCAGACCGAGACCGTCTTTACCCTTAAGTCCGGCTCTCTTTCCGGCAAGATAGGACACCTCCTTAATAAGAAATACACGACGCAGGTGCGCACTCCTTCAGCCGTATGCGCGGTTACCGGGTCCGAGTTCGCCGTGGAATATTCCCTGCTGGGAAAGGATACAGGCGCCGGCACTTTTGACGAAGGGCGCGTTACCCTCAGTCCTTTAGACGATTCCGGCAAACCGGGCGAGGAGTATGTCCTGGAGAAGAACATGGAGCTTTTCTTCAACCCGGCGCAGAAGCGGTTCCGCGCCGTTAAGCTCTCCCGTATGTCCAGGTACCGTACGGGAGTCTCCAAGATGCGCTCCAGGTTGTCCGCCCGGAGGAAGAGCTGGAAGCCGGTATCGCCTGCGGCACGCAAGGACCTGCGCGACGCGGCGCTTAAGCGCAAGGTGCTGCACCGGCAGGTCGGCCCGGGTTCGCGCCAGAAGAAGGGCAAAAAGACCCGCCCGGCGGCCAGGAAGGGCGTCCGCCGTAAAGCCGCGCGGGAATAATTTCGGGAGGGCGGCAGGGAGAATGACAGATGCGGCTTTTTATCGCTTCCTCCTTTGAGCCGCGGTTTATAGAGACCCTGGAGGACATACGGGACTATGCGCGCGCGAATTCAGGCAGGGACTGCGTTAAATGGGTGGAAGGGAGGAATTTCCATATTACATACGCTTTCCTGGGTGAACTGCCGGATGCCGCGCCCGTCTCAAGGCTGCTGGAGGCGGCATTGGACGGCTGCAGGCCGTTTCGGATGGTATCCGGGGGCCTGGGGGCTTTTCCCTCCTCCAGGAACCCGAAGGTGTTGTGGCTTTCGGTCGCGGAGGGAGAGAGCTTCTTGCGCGACATCAGCGGCAGGCTTACGGCGGCCCTGACCGGCGGCGGGATACAGTTCGAGGACAGGTTCGAGCCTCATGTCACGCTGGGCCGTGTAAAGCGCCCGCTTCCCGGGAATTTTTTTCGGAGAGCCTCGGATTACGCCCGGTCAAGACAGGCCTCTTCGGTGGTAGGCTCGGTGGAACTTATGTGCAGCGCGCTTACTCCCGGCGGGCCCGTGTACAGCATCGTCAGCGCTAAACGGCTTCTATGAGAAAATTTAGTACTCCGTTCAAGCTTGCGGCAGGGACTGTAGTGCTCCTGGCTTTGTATTTTTTTTGGCCCGGAAAACCGGCGCCGGTCGCCATCCCCGAAGGGGCTACCGCCCGTCAGGCGGCGGCGATACTGAAGGAGCGCGGGATTATCCTGAGCGGTACCTGGTTCAAGCTGCTTGTAAAAGTGACCGGTACCGGCAAGCGCATAATGCCGGGAGAATATTCGCTGCGCGAATACATGTCGGCCGAGGAGGCTTTGTGGCGGCTGACCCACAACGTATACATTACCTCGGTAAAGGTGCTGCTCCCGGAGGGCTGGCGTATGGAGCAGGTGGCCGAAAAACTGGAGGACGGCGGCATTACCCCGGCGGCCGGGTTCCTTAAGCTGGCCCGGGCGCAAAAGCTCGAGGGCTACCTTTTCCCCTCCACGTACCACCTGGCCAAAAATATGGCGCCACAGGAAGTTATTAATTTGCTAAAATCAGAATTTGACAGGCAGGTAAGGCCGCTCTTTTCCAAAGGTTTCGCGCAGGGGTTGGATGAGGCCAAGACACTTATTATAGCGTCCATAGTGGAACGCGAAGCGGTTGATGAAAATGAGCGTCCGCTGATAGCGGCGGTGTATATAAACCGTTACCGCGGGAAAATGCCGCTGGAGGCCGATCCGACCACGCAGTATGCGCTCGGTTACTCGGAAAGAGAGCGGACATACTGGAAAAAAGGGATCACCTACAAGGACCTGAAGGTCAAGTCGCCGTATAATACGTACGTGGTGAGGGGCCTCCCGCCGGGCCCTATCTGCAACCCGGGACGCAGTTCGATAGAAGCCGCCCTGGCTCCTGCAAATTTTGACGCGCTGTACTTTGTGGCCGACCGGAAGGGAAAGCATATTTTTAATGCGAGTTTTAAAGAGCACCTGAAGGCCAAGAGAAGTGTGGAGCTGGCGGCGAAAGAAGGCAAGTAAAGAGGTTCCCCGGTAATCGGCTGAAAAGAATTCAGGGCGTGTAGCTCAGTTGGGAGAGCGCCTCGTTCGCAACGAGGAGGTCGCAGGTTCGATCCCTGTCACGTCCACCAGATCTTTAGAGTACGCCAGTGGAGAAAAAATGCCGACAGATTATTTCCCGCTTAAAGAAAAGACACGCTACGAGTATAAATTCACCAGCACCGAGTTCGAGGGCACAGCCAGGATCTTTATAGACATACTCGAGGTTAAGAAGAAAGACGGCAAGATAGTGGCGCAGGCCAGGATGATCTTCGAACTGCGCGATTCCCATACCACCCCGTATACCATAACCCGCGACGCAAAATGGCTGACCACCACGGACGGCGTGATAACCGGCGGCCGCCGCGAGTTCCCCCTGCCGGTCAAAGAGGATGTGAAGTGGGCCGAGTCCCCGGATTGCAGCGAGGTGGTCTCCCTTTCCGACAAGGTGTCCATAAAGGCCGGAAAGTTCTCCAAGTGCATGAAGATAGTGACGATGCTTGCCGGCGGTGACGCGGGCAAATCCGTGCGCTACTACGCGCCCGGCACCGGGTATATCCTTGAGGAATACAGCGGGGAGGATAAGACCTGCGAACTTGAGCTTTTGTCCGTTTCCGTTATCCCGGAAGAGCTAAAAAAATAAAAAATAAGCGTCGTACGGCGGCGGGACCGCGGTCTGCCGCCGTCAGCGGCGCACTGGCGGTATCATGGTCGTTCCTACCATACGTGAAATTCTCAAGAAAGGCTCGCCCGACAAGGGCGTTGTCGTGCGCGGCTGGATAAAAACGCGCCGCGACTCGAAGGCCTGTTCTTTCGTCGAGATAAACGACGGCTCCTGCCGCGCCAGCCTGCAGGCAGTTCTTTCCCCGGAAAACGGGGATTTTGCCGGGGCTCTGCCGGAGCTTGTTACAGGCGCTGCTGTGGAAATAGCGGGCGACCTTGTTCTTTCCCCGGCAGCGGGACAGAAAATAGAGCTTTCGGCCAAGACGATCAAGCTTCATGGCAGTTGTTGCCCGGAAAAATATCCCATACAGAAGAAGAAGGCCTCCGACGAATTCCTTCGCACGGTGGCGCATTTGCGTCCCCGCACCAACAAGTACGCGGCGATGCTGCGGATACGGTCCGAGCTGGCTTACCTGATACACACTTATTTCCACGAGAAAGGGTTCTGCTATGTGCATACGCCCGTTCTCACAGGTTCCGACTGCGAAGGCGCCGGGGAAGTATTTACCGCCACGTCTTTCGACTTGTCGCAGCTTTCGGTCCTGCCCAGAACCCCCGAAGGCGAACTGGATTTTTCAAAGGACCTGCTGGGGAAAAAGACCTTCCTGACCGTTTCCGGGCAGTTGGAGGGAGAGGCCCTGGCCCTGGCCCTTGGCCGGATCTATACCTTCGGGCCCACGTTCCGCGCCGAAAATTCCAATACCTACCGCCATTGCGCGGAATTCTGGCAGATAGAGCCGGAAATGGCCTTTTACGAGCTGGATGACGATATGGAGCTGGCGGAGGACTTCCTTAAGTGCATTGCCAAAGGCGTCATGGAAAAGTGCCCGGAGGACCTGGAACTGTTCGCGAAGTTCGTGGAGCCGGCGTTGATGGACAATCTGCGAAACGTTACTGAGAGCAAGTATGAGCGTCTCGCCTATACGGACGCCGTGAAGCTGCTGGAGCCGGTGAACGACCGTTTTGAACTGAAGGTGAAATGGGGCGCGGACCTGGCCTCGGAGCATGAACGGTTCCTGGTGGAACAGTATTTCAAGAAGCCGGTGATACTTTACAATAAACCCAGGGAAGTGGCTTCGTTCTATATGAGGCTTAACGACGACGGCCGGACCGTGCGGGGAATGGACGTACTGGTACCCCGGATAGGCGAGCTGATAGGCGGCAGTGAACGCGAGAGCCGCCTTGACGTGCTGGAGAAGCGTATGGCGGAGCTCGGAATGGATGCAGCGCCGTACTGGTGGTTCCTGGACCTGCGCCGCTTCGGTACCGTGCCTCACTCCGGTTTCGGCCTGGGTTTTGAGCGGATGATGATGCTGGTGACCGGGATAGCGAATATACGCGACGTGACCGCCTTCCCGCGGGTGCCGGGCTACGCCGAGTTTTAAGCTTGACTTCTCAAAGGACGGTTTATGGACAGGAATAAAGCGCTGGAACTGCTGCGGCAGCATGTGAAGAACGAGAACCTTGTGAAGCACTGCCTTGCTTCCGAGGCGGTGATGCGGGCGCTTGCCGCGCGCTTGGGCGGCGACGCGGAGTTGTGGGGCCTGACGGGCCTGCTGCACGATATAGACGTGGAACTGACCGCGGGCGACCCGATGAGGCATACTCACGAGGCGGCCCGCATCCTGGCCGAGAACGGGCTGCCCGCCGAGCTGGTGGAGGCCGTCAAGATGCACAACGCCGCCGCGCACGGCAGGACCCGCTCCGAACTTTTCCATAAGGCGCTGGCCGCCGGCGAAACGATAACCGGCCTGATAACGGCCACGGCCCTGGTCTACCCAGATAAAAAGCTTTCAAGCGTCAAGGTCTCTTCCGTGGTGAAGCGCATGGGCGATAAGCGCTTCGCGGCCTCCGTGGACAGGGACGCTATACGCGAATGCGAGCAGACAGGCATCCCGCTGCCGGAATTCGCCGGGCTCTGTCTTGAGGCCATGCGGGGAGTAGCCGCCGACCTGGGGCTCTGACGGGCCCGAAGGGGCGCAAAAAAAGAGGGCGGAAATTCGGCCCTCTTTTTTTTGTCCGCGAAGAAGCTTTACTGGAAGAAGTACACGCTGTACGCGTAGTTGTAGGTGTGCTCTCCCACCATGAAGGGTTCGTCCAGCTTGAAGATCCTGGAGGCTATGAACTCCTTCCTTTGCTCCGTCAGGAATTCCTTGTACTTCGCCGCTCCCATGACGGCTTTGAGTTCGTCCGTAGCGAGCTTGGACTTGTAGCCGAGCAGCTTGCCGATATAGACCAGCGAGAAGGTTCTGTCCTTCTTGACGATATTCACGGCTCCGGCCAGGAGTTCGAAGTCTATGTCGTCGCCGTTCTTGAGCTGGCGGAGCTGCGCTTCGTGGTCTGCGTTCTCTTCGGGCTTGGTGAGGTAGTAGATCCTGAAGGTGGGCCTGAAGATCTCGTTCCTGATGTCGAGTACGGCCACCGGGGTCATGCCGGCTTTTTCGAGCGGCTCCAGCAGTTCATGCTTGAGCTTTTCCATGGCCGGCTGGCTGAGGGCGTCGTAATCCATGCCGTCGGCCTGGAATTCGCGCACTACGCTGCCGTCGGAAGAAACGTACTGCAGCGTGCCGAAGCCTACCTTCGGATCATAGGTCCTGGCTATCACTTTCATGTCGAACTTGGCCAGTATCGGGGTCCACATGTCGGTGAATTCCTTGAATTCCGCTTCGGTCTTCGCGTAGGTGAAAAGCTGGCTTTTCGCGGCCTGGGCCAGGAGGTGCAGCTTGGAGGCTATTTCACCGGTGACATGGCCGCACTTGGGGTCGGTACCGGTCCGCTGAAGGACCGGCGCGGGAATATCCATTTTGACCGCCGCGATGTCCGAGGCGTAAATTCCATTGAGTTCAGCCGCCTGCGCGGTGGAAACGCAGAGCGCTGTGATCGCTATTACCGCTAGTTTGTTCATTTGTGTCTCCTTCTCAGCCGCATACTCCTATTACTACTATAGGCCTTCGCCAAGGCGGGGTTAAGAGCATTAAGGTTCCCCCGGGGGTGGGCTGTAAGGCCTATGACGATGGTCAAGAGGGCTGTCCTGCGGGGGGCGGCGGGGACTCTTTGGGCAGAAGGGCATTGTAGGCGCGAGCCATGGCCATATGCAGCCAGGGCAGGAAAACCAGGGTTTTCAGGCAGAAGCCCGCTATTACCCAGGGTTTAAGGTTGAAAGCTACCTGCGGGGCAGAGAACTTGCCGGTAATACCGACCGGGTTAGGCGTGAAGAAGTCCATCGCCGCACTGAAAGCCACTATCAGCAGCAGCGAATCCCGGTAGCCCGGCGTAATACTGGAACTGAGGCTGAAGGACTCGCGTACGCCGGTGCGGCGGTCCACCACGGCATATTCGCTGAAACAATAGGTGGTGTAAAGTATCAGCCCGGGTATGAGGAAAGCCAGGGTCCCGGCCATAGTGATGAGGCCCAGCCATACGCTTACGGCCACGACATTCCGGTATACGGGAAAGGCGCTGAAAAGGTCATAAAAAGACGTTTTTTCACCCCGGGCCAGCCGGATATAGACCAGGTTGGCGCCGGTAGTGAGCGGCGTAACCGCCAGGAGAAGGTAAGCAAGCGCCGGGAGATAGGAATTATATCTGTGCACCAGCCAGAAGAGCGGCACGTTCAGGGCCGTAAGAAAGAGCAGCACCGGGAAAAGCGTCTTAAAACCGTTGAAATAATCGTCCCAGGCCAGTTGCAGCCAGCGCAGCGCGCCGCCTTTCTTTTCAGCGGAGGGCATTGGTTCCCCCCGCTTTATTATAAAGCCACAAGGCACGGTAGGAGCTGCGCACCAGGGGGCCGGCGAGGACGGCCTTAAATCCCATTCTCCCGGCCTTCTCTTCCCAGGACAGGAATTCTGCCGGCGTATAATATTTCTTCACCGGGAAATGCGTTTTGGAGGGAGCAAGGTATTGCCCGATCGTCAGCAGGTCGCAGCCGTGGGCCAGAAGATCGTCCAGGGTGCGGTCCACCTGTTCCCCGGTCTCCCCCAGGCCCAGCATGAGGCCGGACTTGGTGAGGGTCGACGGGCGCAGCCGCTTGGCTTCGGCCAGGAGTTCCAGCGAGCGCTTATAATCGGCGCCTGCGCGCACCTTCTCATAAAGGCCGGCGGCCGTTTCGATATTGTGGCCGAGCACGTCAGGCCCCGCGTCCAGCACGGTCCTGAGCGCTTCGCGGCTGCCCCGGAAGTCGGGGATGAGCGGTTCCGTGCTCATGCCGGGGTTCAGCTCCTTCATTTGGCGCACCGTGTCCGCAAAGTGGGCGGCGCCTCCGTCGGGCAGGTCGTCGCGGGTGGGCGAGGTGAAGACCGCGTGTTTGAGGTTCCACTTTTTTGCCAGCAGCGCGGCGCGCTTCGGCTCGTCCGGGTCCGGCGGCCCCGGCTTGCGCTTTGAAACGGCGCAGAAGGTGCAGGACCTTGTGCAGATATCGCCCAGCAGCAGGAAAGTGGCCTCGCCTTCCGAAAAGCACTTGCCGCGGTTGGGGCAGAGGGCTTCGGCGCAGACCGTATGCAGGCGGCTTGCAGCCAGGTCCCCCGCGGTGCCGGCCGCCGCGGCGGCGCGCAGCCCGGCCTTGCTGCGCCTTACCTCTGTTAAGATCCAATCGGGGAAGGTCATGTGGGATCGCCTTGGTCTCCGGCGGGAGAAACAAGAATTCCTTGCTGCCGCCTATTGCGTTATCTTCAGATGCAGTTCTTTCAGCTGTTTCTCGTCTATCGCAGAAGGAGCGTCGCTCATTGGGCAGGCGCCGCTGGTGGTCTTGGGGAAGGCTATCACGTCGCGTATGGAGTCCGTGCCGCAGAGCAGACCCACCAGGCGGTCGTAGCCTATGCCTATGCCGCCATGCGGCGGGGCGCCGAAGTCCATGGCGTTTACTATCATGCCGAAGCGCCGCTGCACCTGCCCGCGGTCGTAGCCCATCAGGGCGAAGATCTTTTCCTGTACGGCGCGGGTGTGGTTGCGCACGGAGCCGGAGCCCAGCTCCACACCGTTGAGGACGAGGTCGTACTGGCAGGAGCGGACATTGCCGGGGTCGGTATCGAGTTTATGCGCCTCTTCCGGCAGCGGGGCCGTGAACGGGTTATGGGTGAAGGTCCAGGTGCCGGTTTCGGTATCTTTTTCCAGCAGCGGGAAATGCCGTACCCAGAGGAAGGCCCATTTTCCGGAAGGCGCCGGCTGCAGGCGGGCGATGAGCTCGTTGCGCAGCGCGCCCAGGCACGGCGCCGCTACGCAGGCCTTGTCGGCCGCGATGAATACGGCGTCGCCGTCCTTTACCTGCATCCGCTCCTTCAGGGCCGACTGCTCGGCCTCGCTGAAGAATTTCAGCGTCGGGGATTCCCATTTGCCGTCTTTAAAGCGCAGCCAGACAAGGCCTTTGGCGCCGGTCTTTTTTGCGAGCTCCGTCAGCTTGTCCATATCGCCGCGGCTGAAAGCGGCGCCGCCTTCGCCCTTTATCGCGCGCACCACGCCGGCGTCGGCCAGGGCGCCGGAAAACACCTTGAAACCGGAGGCCTTGAAAATATCGGAGCAGTCCCGTATTTCCAGCCCGTAGCGCAGGTCCGGCTTATCCGAGCCGTATCTGAGCATCACGTCGGAGAATTCTATTTCGGGGAAAGGCACGGGGATCTCCGCGCCCGTATGGGCGAGGACGGCCTGCATCATGCCTTCTACCACCCGGGCCACGTCCTGTTCGTCCACGAACGACATCTCAAGGTCGACCTGCGTATGTTCGGGCTGGCGGTCGGAACGCAGTTCTTCGTCGCGGAAGTTGCGGGCCAGCTGGAAATAGCGGTCCATGCCGGACATCATCAGCACCTGTTTGAACTGCTGCGGCGACTGGGGCAGCGCGTAGAATTCGCCCGGGTTGTTGCGCGAAGGCACTACGAAGTCGCGCGCGCCTTCCGGCGTGGAGCGGGTAAGCAGCGGGGTCTCTATCTCGTTGAAGCCGAGGCCGCAGAGGTAATTGCGGATAACCTGCGCGAGGCGGCTGCGCAGCACCAGGTTGGCGGCCATCGGCGGCCGGCGCAGGTCGAGGAAGCGGTATTTCAGGCGGGTTTCTTCGGAAACGCCCGCGTGTTCGCCCAGGTCGAACGGCAGCGGCAGCGAAACGTTGAGCACCTGTATTGCGGTGGCCTCCAGCTCTATTTCGCCGGTGGGCATGTTCTTATTGGCGTTGGTGCCGGGGCGGGGCCTGACAAGGCCGGTGACGCGCAGTGCGTATTCGGTTTTGGCTTCTTCGGCGGTCTTGAAGACGGGGCTTTCCGGGCCGGCTACCACCTGCGTTATTCCGTAAAGGTCGCGGATATTTATGAACAGGACGCCGCCATGGTTGCGCTTGCTGTCGAGCCAGCCGGAGAGGGTGACGGTCTGCCCGGCGTGGGAGGCGTTGAGTTCGCCGCAGGTATGAGTGCGCAGCGCGGTGGCTTTTGAAGGGCTGTTGTTTTTCATAGGGATATTTAGATTATCTTTTGCCTCAAGTCCGAGTGTTGGATGTTTGGTCGGGGCGGCCGGGGGGTACCCCTGCGCACCCGGAAGAGGGCCGTCTGGGGGGCATAGCCCTTTGATACGGCACTAGCATAGCTTCGAAACCCTTGCGTCGGTTTCCCCCCGCCCAGGGAAATTATGGCGGAGACGCCACGCATAAACCGCATAGCGGTTTTGCTAACGCAGAAAACCGCCTCCGCCCTTGCGGCCCGGACGCGAAGCATAATTATGCTTCGCTCTAAAGCTCGGGCCTCACCTTTTGCAACGGGTGCGCCGGGGTACCCCCCGGCCGCCCCTCCGGGAATTTGTTCCACTCTAATCTACCCGGCCCTTCAGCTGTTCCTTTATTTTCGACGGAGCATCCGCAGCGGGGATGGTGAACTGTTCGCCATTGCCTCTCAGGGGTTTTACGGCGACGGTGCCGGCCTTGAGTTCATCCTCGCCTATCAGCAGGGCGAAGGACGCGCCGCTTTTGTCGGCGGAGCGCAGCTGCGATTTGAGGCTGAGGGTGAAGTCGGAGAAATCGGCGCTTATCTGCGCGTCGCGCATTCTGGTCAGCAGTTCAAAAGCCTTGTCCCCCGCTTCTTTCGCGAGGGCTATCACAAAGGCTTTAGGCGCTTTGTCCGGAGCCAGCTTGTCGCCGAGCAGCATGACCAGGCGGTCTACGCCCATGGCCCAGCCTACGGCGGGCGCGGCCGGGCCGCCCATGGACCTTACCAGGTCGTCGTAGCGCCCTCCTCCGGCCACGGCGTCCTGGCTGCCCAGCGCGGCGGAGCGCACTTCAAATACGGTGCGGGTGTAGTAGTCCAGGCCGCGCACAAGGCCCGGGTTTACGTTGTAAGTTATACCGGCGGCTCCCAGCAGGCGCTGGACGCCGTCGAAATGTTCCAGGCAGGCCGGGCAGAGGGGAAGTTTCGGCGCTTCCGTCTTCAGCCAGGGGGCGTCCGTTTTGCAGTCGAGGGCCCGGAGCGGGTTGCGCTCCAGGCGGCCGCGGCAGGGGTCGCAGAGCTTTTCCGTCCGCTCGCGCAGGAAGGCCAGCAGTACGCCGCGGTAGGCCTTGCGGCATTCGCTGCAGCCAAGGGAGTTCAGCTCCACCGAGCAGCCTTCCGCTCCCGTTTTTTCAAGCAGGCGCACCAGCATGGAAATATTCTCCGCGTCGGCCGCAGGCGTCGGGTTGCCGATATGTTCGGTGCCGATCTGTTCGAATTCGCGGAAGCGGCCGGCCTGCGGGCGCTCGGCGCGGAACATGCTGCCGATATAGAAGAACTTGGCGTTGCGGCCGGTCTGGCCGAGATTGTGCTCTATGTAGGCGCGCACCACTCCGGGAGTGCCTTCCGGGCGGTTGGCTATCTCGCGTCCGCCGCCGTCGGTAAAGGCATACATCTCTTTTTCAACGATGTCGGTGGTGTCGCCGGTGGATTTTACGAAAAGTTCCTTCAGCTCAAGCGTGGGAATGCGCAGCTCCCGGTAGCCGTAAAGACCGAATACTTCGCGGGCCGCCGCTTCAATGCGCGCAAAACGGTCGGACTCCGGCGGCAGGATGTCGCGGAATCCCCGCAGTGAACTTATCACAGCACGGCCTCGCTGCCCGCCATGGATTTAAGGCGTCCTGAGTTAAGGATGATCAATTCTCCTCTCCGGTAGTCTATCACGCCGTCGCGTTTGAGCACGTTTATAGCCCGGCAGACCGGCACGCGCGTGGTCCCCAGGTACTGGGCGAGCTCGCTTTGGTCGATGGCTACTTTGACCGGTGAAGTGCGCTTGTCCTTTGCCAGTTCCAGTATGGCCTCCGCCAGCCGTCCGAGAATGTTGTGGAACAGCATGGAGGCTATCTCCCTGTCGGCCCTTGTCAGGCGTTTGGCCAGCGTCTGAAGCAGTTTCAGCGTAAATTCAGGGTTCGTCATTACCAGGCGCTGGAAGTTGCGCTTGGAAATGACGTAAAGCTCCGCTTCGTCGGCCGCCTGCGCGGACGCCGAGCGCACCCTGCCGCCCAGGAGCGACATCTCGCCGAAAAAATCCCCGCGTTTGAGAAAAGCGAAGGTCTTCTTCTTGTCGCCGCCTATGGAGGTGAAAATCTTCACTTTCCCTTCTTTCACGATGAAGAAACTGTTGCCGAAGTCCTTTTTACGGAAGATTATTTCCCCCTTCCGGTAGCACCGCGAATCGGCAATCTTTATCACCTGCACTATTTCGGCGTCTTTCAGACCTTTGAAAAAAGGGACTTGCTTTATGGCTTTCCAGACATATGTCATATGTTCTCCTGGCAGGGTGTGTCAACTTCGTGGTTCGCAGTTCCCGGGGACACCCTTTATGTGATTATATAAATTAAACAAGAATTACTGTAATCGCCGTTTTCGTGTCATGTTCTTCCTCCCGGGAACCTGAAGCGCAGCGTAAGCAGCGCGTCGCCGGAAAAAAGCCTGGCTGCCAGCGTGACGAAAACCGTGAACACCGCCGCCTGGTAGGCTATGCCGTAAAGTACCTGGGCGGTATTGCCCATGATCATGTTCTGCGGGGCCATGAAAGCGTGCGTGAACGGTATGGAGTAGAGCAGCAGCTTTATGCCGAAATTAGCCGTGCTGAGGTCTATGAAGATAGGCAGCAGGTAGGACAGCATAAGGGGCATCATCAGCGGCGTAAGAAAGCGTAACGAAATAACTGAAGCATTTGGCTGGCCGATTTTGGGCTACACCGAAGTGGCATGAAGCGACACGTACTACACGTACTTTAGCGT
>PEXO01000383.1 GCA_002779045.1 Elusimicrobia bacterium CG08_land_8_20_14_0_20_59_10
CGCGACAAGAACAAAGCCAGCCTGGCGCTGCTCATGGAAGCGCTGAAGGACTACGACAAGGAAACCCGCATAAAGGCCGTGACCGCGATAGGCACCTACGGGACGAAAGACGCCATACCGGCGCTGGACCACGCCCTGAAGGATTACGACGAGGAAGTGCGCTTCAAGGCCCTGCGGGCGGTGGACAAGATCCGCAAAGACATAGAAGAGCTGAAGAAACAGCAGTTGGAAGCGCTGAAGGAAAAAAATGCGGCCCGTACTTTGAAAGTGCAGCAACAATAATTCTTCAAGAGGTATCAGATAATGGACTCCGAAATATCCAGGCTTAACCAGAAAATAGCGCAGGATTCGCTGTTTATCCAGGACCTGCGCAAGGAAATGGCGAAAGTGGTGGTGGGTCAGGACGACCTGATAAACGGCCTTATGGTGGGCCTGATAGCCAACGGGCACGTACTTGTGGAAGGCGTACCCGGCCTGGCCAAGACCCTTACCGTCAGGACGCTGGCCCAGATACTATCCGCCTCTTTCCAGCGCATACAGTTCACGCCCGACCTGCTGCCGGCCGACATCGTCGGCACGCTGATCTTCAACCCAAAGGAAAGCACCTTCTCCGTACGCAAAGGCCCCATCTTCGCCAATATCATCCTGGCCGACGAAATAAACCGCGCGCCCGCCAAGGTACAGAGCGCGCTGCTGGAAAGCATGCAGGAGCGGCAGGTGACCATTTCCGACTCCACTTTCAAACTGCCGGACCTGTTCATGGTGCTGGCCACGCAGAACCCCATAGAGCAGGAAGGCACCTACCCGCTGCCGGAAGCCCAGATCGACCGCTTCATGCTCAAGCTCAACGTCACCTACCCGACCAAGACGGAAGAGGCGCGCGTGCTGGACCTGATGGCCTGCCAGCGGCTGCCGCAGGCACAGCAGGCTATCAGCGTGGAGCAGGTGCTGCAGGCCCGCCAGACGGCCGACCAGATCTACGTAGACGACAAGATAAAGAACTACGTGCTTGACCTGGTGATCTCCACCCGCGAACCGCAGAAGCACGGCCTGGAGAAGATAAAGCCCTGGATACAGTACGGGGCCAGCCCGCGGGCTACGATCTTCATGATACAGGCCGCCAAGGCTTATGCGTTCATAAACGGGCGCGGCTATGTTACCCCCGAAGACATAAAGGCCGTCGGATTCGACGTGCTGAGGCACCGCGTGATGCTCACTTACGAAGCCGAGGCCGAGAACATCGGTTCCGAAGACATCATAAAGAACATCTTCGAGGCGGTAGAAGTACCGTAACGACAGTGACCGGTGACCGGTAAACAGTAACCGGTAACTGGAGAAAGCTTTTGACGCAAACAAAACACACTTTCGCCGCCGATTACCGGCTGCTGTTTACCGGTTACTGCCTTTTATGAACACCGCGGAGATCCTCAAAAAAGTCCGCCAGATCGAGATAAAGACCGGCCGCCTGGTCAGCGAGACCTTCGCCGGCCAGTACCAGAGCGTCTTCAAAGGGCGCGGTGTGGAATTCGCCGAGGTGCGCGAATACATACCGGGCGACGATGTGCGCGCTATAGACTGGAACGTCACGGCGCGCTGCTCCAAACCTTTCGTCAAGAACTTCGTGGAAGAGCGCGAGCTGACACTGATGATACTCTGCGATATCTCCGCCTCGCACGCCTTCGGTTCGGGCGCGGTCTCAAAAAGCGAGGCCGCCGCCGAGCTGGCCGCGATGTTCGCTTTTTCGGCGCTGAAGAATTCAGACAAGACCGGCCTGCTGCTTTTCACCGATAAGCCGGAACTTTATATCCCGCCGCGCAAAGGCAAGAACCACAGCCTGCGCATAATCCGCGAACTGCTGGCCTACACCCCCAAGAACCGCGGCACAGACGTCGCCATGGCGCTGCGCACGGTGAACCAGCTGATGAAGCACAGCGGCATAATCATACTTATCTCCGATTTCAACACCCCGGATTTCACGCACGAAGCCAGGCTGACGGAACGCCGCCACGACATGATCCCGGTGGTGATAACGGACCGCTTCGAACGGTCGCTGCCGGAGGCCGGGGCGCTGCTGGTGTCCGAGCCGCTGGAGGGGGGAGGCGCGTTTACCGCGGACCTGCGCAGCCCCGCTTTCAGGCAGGCCTACCGGGACGGGGCCGCAAAAAAGCGCGCCGAGCTTGAACAAACTCTTAAATCCATCGGCGCGGACTGGATAGACGTAGACCCCGCCCTGCCGGTCCACGGCCCGGTAGTAAAGTTCTTCCGCCAGCGCCGCCGCAAATTCAGATGACCGCTTCCAGACTTTTATTGCCGGTTTTGTTCTTCCTGTCCGGCGGCGCTGCCGCCGCAGAGGAAACGGTCTCGTTCAAACTCTCCCCGCCCGCGGGCAAGCTCAGGCTGGCCGATACCTTCGACGTAAGGGTAGAAGCCTCCTTCCCGCAGAAGTATTCGCTCAGGCCCGACACCGCGGCGCTCGATACCAGCAGTTTTGAACTGCTTTACTTCACCAAAACCGGGGAAAGCGCCAAAGACGGGCTTAAAACCGAAAATTTCGAGATCAAGGCGCAGGCCTTCAGCCTGGGCGTCAGCACCTTCCCTGAGGTTACCTGGGCGCTCTACGAGAACGACACGGCGGCCGCCCAGGCCAAAAGCCCGCAGTTCCTGCTCACTATAGACCCTCTTTTCGAAACAAAAAAAGAAGAAGGCATACGCGATATCTGCCCGCCGGTAAAGTTCATCCCGTGGCTCTGGCTTATACTGGGGGCCCTTGCGGCGGCCGCGGTTTTATACCTGCTCTACCGGAAATACAGGGCCCGCAATGTCCTCCCCGGGGCCGCGCGGGTCTGGGTCGACGGCCGCAGCCCCTACCAGCGGGCGCGCGACCGGCTCGACAGGCTGGAGGCATGTCCCCTGGCGGAGAAAGGCCTGCTGAAGGAATTCTACATAGGCCTCACTTCCATCCTGCGCCTTTATCTTTACGAGGAGTTCGCCATAGACGCCGGGCAGATGACCACTTCCCGCCTGACCCGGGAACTGAAGAAAACCGGCGCCGACATTAAGACTACCCTTAAGGCCAGGGAACTGCTGCAGC
>PEXO01000381.1 GCA_002779045.1 Elusimicrobia bacterium CG08_land_8_20_14_0_20_59_10
CCCGGAGAAGTTGCCGGCAGATTTACCCGCCTGGGCACGGAGCTTTTCAAGAGCGCTCTTGGAGACGCTGTTGGGGCTGGAGGATACGCCTTTATAGCCGGCTCCGGCCACTGGCCCCACCATGGTGCGCGAAGCGGACTTGGAGGAAGCCGACTTGGAGGCGTCCGTGATCTTGCTGTCGGCGCTGTGTCCCCCGCCGGTGCGGGTGCCGCCGCCGCCGCCGAAGACAGCGCTGGCGCCGCGCAGAGCGGCTTGCATGCGTGGAATAGGCGTAGGCGCGCCGGCTGATTTGGTGGCTGCGGAGAAGGCGGCGCGGCCGGCGTCCTTAACGGAGTCGCGCATACCGAAATTATCGGTGGAAGGCGGCGGCGCCGGTGGCTGCGCGGACTGCGAGCCCAGGATAAGGGAGGCCGGGTCCCTGGAGCTCAGGGGCGTTATGACCTCGCCGGAACCATCGGCGGAACCCTGGCTGAGAGCGTTAATTCCCGGCTCATACACCCCGTTGAGGGCGGAACCGTCCCTGGAGCCGAAGCCCGGGGTAAGCAGGTTGTCGGAGGACGGCTTGGACATGACGAATTCGGCCACGGGAGCCATCACCAGCACACTGAGGCCGATGCCCACGAAGGCCATATCCTTGCGGGACAGGTTCTTGAGCCTGTCCATTATTCCTCCGGAAACGCGGGAGAACAGCGGCGTCTTGCCGAAAATGGAGGTCTTCTTGAAAGGAGTCCCCCCTTTAGCCATTATAGGCATTCCTTTACCGTTCTCTTCTTCGTTATTGTAGAGGTTCATAACCGCCTCCGACCGCTGAATTTATACTTGGGGACACCATGCGGCATGGTGTCCCCACTTCGGACACCATGCCGCATGGTGTCCCCCTGTTAATTATACTTTATACTATCCTCTCTCCGTTGCCAAGCGTCATTAGACCCCATCCATCATAGGCCTTTAGACCCAACCATCGCGACAGCACGCAGAAAACCGCTTTTACGTCGGACCGTCATAAGAAAACCCGCCGTCAAAAGCCGGAGCCTGGCCCGCTTTCGCGGACCAGAAAAGGTGCGCCTGCAGTCGCTAGTACATAAACACGCAAAGTCTCTTTGATGTAGCGGCACTGCACAGCGCACCTCTCTGCTCAGGACTTTAGACTACGGGCTAAGATGAACCGCAAAAACCGCTGCGACAGGCCGGAACTCCCGGCCTATCCTTCCGCTTCGGGCATATCATACCCGGACATCCACCTGACAACGCCTTTCACCCAGTCACCGGCGTCATCGCCGAACACACCTGTAAGGGCCAGCGTGGTCAGCACTATGCCGCCTACGGCAAAAACCACTATCCAGCACAATATTTCTACAAGGCAGGAATACCAGTGGCAGGTTATATGCATATCCGCGTACTTATGGCACGGCATAGCATTAAATTCCGTCTGGCACTTATCGGTCACCACCCTGGTCAGCGCATTGGATTCGTTGCAAAGCCCCACAAGGCCCAGCTGGAGCTTACGGTCCCCGGAGCCGGAATCCCCATCCACCTTTTTATTCCACCTGTTCACGGCGCTGCCATTACAGCAGGAAGGCGGATCCTCGAAATCCATGGTATCTTGTATCTCCGCCATGTCGGTGGCGTCCGTGGCGGCCTGCGCGCCCTCTTCAGTCGCGGCGTTCGCGCAGTCGATGGCGGCCTGGTTAAGCGCGTCCACATTGCCTATAAGGCTGTTAGCAAAAGCCGAACTGGGCACCGTAGGCGTTATCGCGTCCGTCTGCAGGAAGTCGGCGTCAACCTCGTTGCCGTCGTAAACGGCGCCGCCGTAAGACGTTTCGTACTCGGGCGTGCCCGACTCAAAAGCCATGCCGGCCATCGAGAAAGCTTCCGACAGCTGGAACATGGGTTTCTTGTTGTTAAGCCTGCCGACGGCGGCGGAACGCGAGCGGTTGCGCCCCATGTTCCTCCAGGCAAAACCGGAAACGCGCCCCATCTTGCCGGCAAGCCTTCTCGGCGAACCAGGGGGGGGGACGCGGTCTCCCGTCTGGTTCACGGCGCGGTTATACATCCCGGAAGCTTTATCGGCGGTCCCGCCGGGAGAACTCAATAAGGTGCGGTTGGCGTACGGAGCAGAACCATAAAAGCCCCCTCCGCCGGCCATATCCGGCATGTCCCCGTACATGGAGCCGCCGTCGCCCCCAGCCGCGCCCCCCGGAGCGCCCCCGGGAGCGCCCTGCAGGTCCACGGCGCCGGCATCAGGGTTTTTGGCTTGCTCTTCGGGACTGACCGCGCCTTTAACCTCGTCGGCTTTGGGTTGTTTTGAATCTTTATCTTTTATCACCGGGGGGCCGAAAATTTCCCGGCCGCCATGCATCATATCCATAGAAGAGGGACTGCCGGCCGGAGGCAGCGGGGCATTTGCCCTTTTAAGGAACCTGTCCCAGAACGAACTGCTCTTGCTGACATGCTCCGCCCGGGCCATTTCAGCCGCCATTATGTCCTGGGACCCGGGGTCGGAAGACGCCAGAAAATCCGAACCGCCGAATCCGATCGCGCGCATCACCGCGGCTACCGGCGGAAAAGACATCAGGGCGCCAAGCTTTTCGGCGGGCAGCAGGAACGGCACCGACACCAGGCCGGCGACGAACAGCACCACGGCATACTTCCCCCTGCCGCGGAATATAAGCAACAGGGCCGCCCAAAGCGATTTACGCTTGTTTCTCTCTATAAATTCGCTTCCCATATAGTCGCCTCCACAAGCCGCGTGCGCGCGACACTTGTCGCGCGCGCACGAGAACCGGAAGAAACACCCGACAACCGGTTAGAACAGGTCCGACCCCAGCATCCCGCCGACAAGCGATATCACGGCAGCGGCACCCGCCACCCACAGCGTATTAGTGAGTACCGCTTTTGCCGCGTTGCCGGTGATCGCCGCTATGGCAGCTACTCCCGCAATAGCGGCACCTATGCCGTATATAGTCGCCAACCAGCCCTGCCCGTACTTTATACCGAGATCAGCTATGGCCAGATACAGGGCATAGCTCGCGGCCGCGATCGCAAGTCCGCAAAGGATATAGCCAATAACCTTACACCATGCGGTTGCCGGGGTATTGCCCACGTTTATTAACGCGGCGCCGGCAACGGACAATATACACGCCAGGTATATCCAGTTCTGTATGTCCGTGGCCGTCTG
>PEXO01000324.1:0-2420 GCA_002779045.1 Elusimicrobia bacterium CG08_land_8_20_14_0_20_59_10
TAGCCGGCACAGAGACTTGTGTTGGTACAGCGCCCGTCCCACACATCCTTGTACAGCGTGTCGCCCTCACGCATCTCTCCGTCCACAATGTCGGCCAGCACCTGCGGCAGCACTTCCATCGTCACCACCTGCACCGAAACCGAAGACTGCCGCGTCACCGCGTATTCTATGCCGAAAGGCGGCAGCTGTATGGTATCCGAGGAATTATACATCGTGGGGACGGTGGGATACACGTCGAAAGCCGTAAAGCCTATCTGCCCGCGCGAGATGTCCACATAGCCGTACACCTTGTCCGTGGCGTACATCACCTGCGCCGAACCCGACGAGCGCGCCACCAGCGTGAACGGGTAGCGCCCGTCCTCGGCCATGATCCCGCTCGTGTTGCGCCCGTCCCACGGCTCCGTTATGGTCAGGCGGCCGGGCCTCATGCCTATGGCGCTGTACACCGGCGTTATGCCGGAAAGCCCGGCCAGCAGCGGGAAGTCCGACGGGCTTATCACCGTGTCGCGCGGGTAGACCTTAAGCTCTATGTACATCGGCTCCGAAAGCTGGAACCGTATCGTGGCCGTGGCGCTGGAGGCGCTCAAAAGCGGCGTGGTGCGCACGTCCACCACCCGAAAAAGGTTCACCACCGTCTCAGCGGTGACGGTGGAGATCTTCACCGCCGCGCACTGGAAAGGGTCGGTGGTAGCCAGCTCGGCCAGGTACGTGCCGCTGGAAACGTAATTCCCGGAGTCGTCCTTGCCGTCCCAGCTCTCGCGGTTCACCACGTTGGCAAAGCGCACCTCGTCGTTCACCAGGTGCCGCAGCACGGTGCCGCCGTCCATGGAAACTATATTGAGGTCCACCTGGGTATCGCGCGCGGGGGTGTAGCGGAAATACAGGGGCTCGAGCCCGGCCGCCGCGGGAGAGGAACCTATCACCGTGGACGAGGGCCGCAGGAACGCCAGTACCGGGCCCCGGGCCACCGGCACCACTCCTACCGTGGTGCGCTCCGTCTTTATGGAAGTCCAGCTGTAGCTGCCGCTGGTCCCGACCGAAGGCATCTCCGCGTAGATCGCGAACACGTAATCCCCGTCGCAGACCGGGTAGCCGTTCGAATCCCGGCCGTCCCAGTAGGTAAAGTTCGCCGTGCGCGCCGTCACTTCCTTCGTAAATTCGCGTATAGGCGGGTTGGAAGGGGTGCCCGGCGGGGACACATTGGTCCCCCCCGCATTGCTGTCGAAAGTGGTTCCGGGCGGGTAGATATTTACATACAGCGTGGCGGCCTCGGTAAGCAGACAGCTTATGTTGGCCATATCCGTAGCCGAGACGCCGAGCGGCTTGACGGCCACGTCCGTTACCTGGAGCGGCTCAAGGGAAAGCTGTATGTAGACCGGCCAGGCCAGATCCGTGCCCCACATATCGTTGGAAGCGGCATCTATGCGCGCCATATAGTGGCCGGAAGGCATCAGCGCCCCCCACTCATTGCGGCCGTCCCAGAAGTCGCCGTTGGTGAGCACCCCGTCCGGAATGCCCTCGCCGGAGCGCGGCTGGCTGGAGACTATCAGGCGCACGCCGGGCCACACACCCGGGGTGACCTGGTGGGCATTATCGACGTCCCAGATGGTGATCGTGGTGGTGGCGTCCTTGGTAAGCCTGTAGAGGATATTGTACGGCTGCGCCGCCACTTTGGTGAGGCGCCCCACGGGAGTGGGGCTGGAGCGTACCATATGCAGGTTGGTAACCTCCACCTGGATGGGGATCTGGTTCTGGCCGGGATAGGCGGCCGTCTGTTCTATATCTATGCTGGTGCCCTGCGGGGTGGTCTGCCTGGTGGTCACCTGCGCCCGGAAACCGAACTGGCCGTTGGTTTTGCCGAAGAGGCCGTTAAGGTTGTATGAACCGTCCCAGGCCGCGCAATAGCTGCCTATCTTATACGGCACATTATCGGCGCTGTAGCACATGCCCACATTGTACAGCGAGATGGTCTTTATCGGCGGGGTGGAGGACGGGTCGAGCGGGTTGGAACCGGGCGCGAACTTGAAGATATCAAAGGTCAGCGAGCTTATGCCGAAATACCCGACGGTACTGACGCAGACCAGGCTGGCGCACACGCCAAGGCAGTTGCCCGGGTAGGTGAGCCTCTGCCGCTCGAACTGTATCAGCGCGGAGTCGGCCCAGACCTCGCCGGTAAAGCCGTCGTAGAAACTCACATTGAAATCGTAATACTGGGCGGGGCCGGAGATCGTAACGGGGCCCACGTCGGCGCTGACAGCCGTAGCCGCGTCAGCGGTCCACTTGTACATTCCCGGCGGACACCCGGGCCCGGGACAAGCGCCCTGCGGACCGCCCGAACAGGTCATGCCCGGCGTGATGACCTGGGTGGACGCGACAACAGCCGTAATGGTGGTGCCGGCGCTGTTCACATTGCCGTAGGC
>PEXO01000324.1:2426-2816 GCA_002779045.1 Elusimicrobia bacterium CG08_land_8_20_14_0_20_59_10
ACCGTCCAGGTGCAGGGCGGAGATCGGGGCGCAGGTGGAGGGAACGACGCCGGACTGCATTGAATACAAGTTGCCATCCTCATTGTCCAACCACCAGACTGTTCCGCTATTGGGAGAACCGGAGATTGAAGAGGCGTTCAATGTCCCGCTCGCTATGCCTACAGCCCAGTCGTCAAAGCCGCTGACAAAAGCGTAGTATGTGCCGCCATAGGTCCCGGAAATACTCGCCGGGATGTTCAAGATGACAAGTGGAAACAAGTTTACGGCGGTACGAGTGGAAGTGCCAGTGAAGTACTTCATCGTTCCGGCAACTGCGGCATTCGCGAACGAAGCGCTTGTCGCGCCGCTCAGCGTGCCGTCCACCCTGAAATCTATATCGTCGCAGTAGCC
>PEXO01000324.1:2901-3594 GCA_002779045.1 Elusimicrobia bacterium CG08_land_8_20_14_0_20_59_10
AGCAAAGCCGCGGCTAGCTTCACGCGGCGGGCCGCTCTGGTGAGCGATATCCATTCGAACATATTCGAGAACATTCTACAAAATAAGTATTGCCGAAAGATTGCGCTATTTTATCAGGTCCCGAAGTTCCAGCGTGGCCTGTGAGATGTCTATGCCGGCGCCCTGGTACTGACCCACCAGCCGCTCCAGCGCGGCCCTCAGGGCCTCCTTAGGCGCCCCGCCGCTCTTCAGCCTCAGGTAATTCTGCCAGTCCCGGCCGAATTCGTGCCTTAGGACGGCCAGTTTGTCCTGTGCGCGCCTGCCGGCCAGCTCCTTCAGCTCCGCTTCGGCCGCGGCCCGCCTGCGCAGCACGCCTTCCAGCCGCTCGCGCTCCCCCCGCTCACGCTCCCTGGTCTCTTCGGAGGACCTAAACCGCGCATTTAAGACATCCAACTCTTCTTTCAGCGAAAGCAGCTCTTTTTTCAGCGCCTCTTCGCGCCCGGCGGATCTGTCCAGCGCCTCCACCAGGTCCTTGCGGAACTTCATCTCCTGCCTTATAAGCCTCTCGTATTCCGACCCTGCGTCGCGGTCGCCGAAGCGCAGCGACAGCGTAACGGCGTGCGCCGGCACCACGGCGCCGGTTAACGGGACCGACATGCTGTAGGCCAGCTCGGAAGCCCGCTTTTTCCAGCCCAGCCCCGCGCTGAGCGCGGA
>PEXO01000430.1 GCA_002779045.1 Elusimicrobia bacterium CG08_land_8_20_14_0_20_59_10
TTCCGCTGAAATGTAAATGCCCTTCCGGGAATGGTCGATATCTATGCGGGCTTTTCCGGAGCGGACCAGCGCGGAGGCTTCCTTCAGGGTGACGGCTCCCAGGCCTTTAAAAAGTTCCGCGCCCAGCTCCGGCTTGCGCGCCACAGCGCCTATCGCGGCGGCCAGCAGGTTGCCCTTTTCGCTTTTCGTGTTCGGGATGGCCACGGCCAGCCCGTTCTTGTAAGTGCCGGGGTCGGTGGTCACCAGCAGGCCGGTGGTGCGGCCTTTCAGCAGCTTTGCCGCGGTGGCGGAGGCGAAGGCCACGGCTACCGGTTCGGTGCAGCCCATGGCGGGGTAAACTTCGTGCTTCAGTACATCGGCAAGTATGTTTTTCATTTTAGAAAGCCAGTTTTTTTGAACGCGCCCAGACGGCCAGCGCCAACATCGAGCACAGCGCGCAGACAGCGCCCGCTATGAACGGCGCGGCAGGGGAGACCTTGTCCCAGAGCAAGCCCGCCGCGGCGCTGGCGGCGAAGGTAAGGAAACCCAGGGCGCCCTGGAAATAGCCCATGGCCGAAGCCCTGTTCCCGGCCGAGCTCAAATGCGCCACCACGGCCGTGGTTATGCCCTCGTTGAAAGCGCCGTAGAAGCCGTAAAGCGCGAACAGCGCCCAGATCATCCAGGTCTTGTCGGCCAGCGCGAAGCCGGTGTAGACCGCCGCGAAAATGAAGAAGCCGAAGGTCATGGTCTTTATCTTGCCGAGCTTATCCGAAAGCCAGCCGGTGGGGGAGGCCAGGAAAGCGTAGATCAGGTTATAGCCGGTATAGGCCAGTATAACGTGCGTAAGCGTGAACCCCATGCTCCTGGCTTTCAGTATAAGGAACACGTCGCTTGAATTTCCCAATGCGAAGATCGCGTAAAGGGCGGTGAAGGTCTTGAAATCCGCGGTCATGGGTTCGCGCGGCGCGTCCGCGGCGCCCGGTGCCTTGGGTACGGCCGCGGCCTCCTTAACGAAGTACAGCAGCACGCCCACGCCCAGCAGCGCGGGGATGAAAGCGAGCAGGAAGATAAAGCGGAAATCCGGTTTCTCCGCCGGCATGGAACTGAGCAGGGCCAGCGCGGCCAGCGGGCCCAGTGCCGCGCCCAGCGTGTCCATGGCGCGGTGGAAGCCGAAGGCCTTGCCCCAGTGCTCCTTCTCCACGGAACCGGCTATCAGGGCGTCGCGCGCCGAGGTGCGCAGGCCCTTGCCCACGCGGTCGATAAAGCGCGAGAACAGCACGAAGTGCCAGGTGGCGGCCAGGGCCAGCAGCGGCTTGGAGATAGCCGACAGGGAATAGCCCGCCACCACGAAAGGCTTGCGCCTGCCGGCCTTGTCGGAAAGGCGGCCGCCCAGTATCTTTACAAAGCTCGCCGTGGCTTCGGCCACGCCTTCAATAAGGCCCACCAGCTGCATGGGCGCTCCCAGCACGGCGGTGAGGAATACCGGCACTATCGGGTAGAGCATCTCGCTGGAGATATCCGTAAGGCCGCTCACCACCCCCAGGAAGGTGACATTGCGCGAGAGTCCCGCTTTCATGTCGTTGAGAAAGGTCACGTTATGATTATAGGATTCTTGGCCGCTTGATGGCCAGCGGCCCTGTTGCGGCACGAACGCATGTTTGACGCTGGGTGGAAAGGCCGGTCAAGGCCGCCGGGCTCCGGCGTCAGGTCCGGCGCGGACGAACAGCCCCGGGGCCCGGTGGAGGAGCGGGGTCAGCGGTCGGGGATAAAGGCGGGCTTATTGCAGCTGCCCGGCAGGCAGGGCAGGCCGCGGAGCTGGTATATCCTGTAGACTCCGAAGGCCATGATCGCAAGCGTGATAATGAGCAGGAGTATGCGCAGTACCTTGTGGCGCTTGAGATACAGCGCGGACGGGTACACTATCTCCGCTATAAGTTGGCCTATCATCGTTATTCTCCTACTTCTCCGTGAGGGTGCGCAGCACCACGCTCAGGTCCTTGTCCGCGTATCCGGTATTATAGGATTTAGCCAGCAGCTTTTCCACCGCGGCCGTTACCGGCAGCTCAAGCCCGTCGCGGGCGGCTGCGGCCAGCATAAGCCGCGCGTCCTTCAGCATGTGTTTGAGCGGGAAAGCGGGCGAAAAATCTTTTTTAAGGATATTGTCCTTTTTCAGAGCGAAGTACCCGCAGTTCAGCGCGGGACTTTCTTCCAGCGCGCCGAAAACCAGCGCGGGGTCCAGGCCCTGCGCGGCGGCCAGGGCCGCCGCTTCGGCCAGCGCCGTGTTCAGCTGGGCCACTATCAGGTTCAGGCAAAGCTTCAGCGCGGTTCCGGCGGGCGCCTGTCCGGCGTATATTATGGTGCGGCCCATGGCTTTCAGCACCGGCGTGAACTTCTCCACCGTTTCCTTTTTTCCGCCCGCAAGTATGACCAGCTGCGCGTCCCGGGCCAGCGGTTTGGAGCCTGAAACCGGGCAGTCCAGGAATTCCACTCCGGCGATAAAGCACTTCTTTGCCAGGGCCGCCGTATATTCCGGCGAAAGGGTGCTCATGTTTATCAGCGCGTTCCCGCCCAGGAAAGCGGAGAGCGCCCCTTCGGGCCCCTCCAGCACGGCGTCCATGGCTGCCATGTCCGAGACCATGGTGATGATGAGGTCGGAGGACTTGGCCAGGTCCCTGGGCGTTGAAGCCACCCGGCAGCCCAGGTCGGCGAACTCCGTGGTATTCTTGCGGGTGCGGTTATACACCGAAACCTGGAACCCGGCCTTATGCAGGTTCATAGCCATGGCGCGGCCCATTATCCCCAGCCCTATAACCCCTATCCTGTGCGGTACGCTCATAAAATGCTCCTTGTGCTATCTTTTTTCCGCTATTTTTCCCGCCGGGAAATACGGAGGGCCGGACAGGGGGACCGGGGTATCAAAACCTTCCGAAGGCCGAGGCTTGCATAGCGCCGAGGCCTGAGGCAGAGCGAGGCCACGGTGTGGCCGAGCGCGTTTTGATACCCCGGTCCCCCTGTCCGGACCGACTGGGCATCACGCGGTTCTTATATTCCCCGGCAGACCCGCCAAACCCGGCTGTGAACTATACCTAAACCGTCAGCTTCTTTATCTCCGCGGCGGTAAGCTCGCGCCACTGGCCGGGGGCCAGGCCCTCCGCCGTCAGCGGGCCTATCGCCCGGCGTATCAGCCGCAGCACCGGGAAGCCCACCTTCGCCAGCATCCGCCTCACCTGCCGGTTGCGCCCCTCTTTAAGAACGAGCTCCACCCACGAAGTGGGCACCGTCTTGCGCGCCCTTATCGGCGGCACGCGCGGCGGCAGGCCCGGGTCGGGCAGCGCCCCGGCGCCGCAGGGCAGCGTGGGCCCGTCGTTGAGCGTGACCCCCCGGCGCAGCCGCGCCAGCGCGTCTTCGGTTACCAGGCGCTCTACCTGCGCCCAGTAGGTCTTGGGCGTCTTGTGCCGCGGGTCGGCCATCCGCGCCTGCAGCGCCCCGTCCGACGTAAGCAGCAGCAGGCCTTCGCTGTCGGCGTCCAGTCTGCCGGCCGGATAAACCCCCTTAGGCAGGCTGAAACCGGCCAGGGAGCTGTGGCCGTGTTCCCGCGTGAACTGGGAAAGCACGCCATACGGCTTGTTGAAGATAAGTGTCGGCATTATTCAAGAGGGCCTCAGTAAATGATATTATATCCAAGAATGAACTATGTTTTCATCGATAAGCAGAAAGAATTCAACGAACTCTGCGTAAAACTCGCTTCCCATAAGTACCTTTCCATAGACACAGAGTCCAACAGCCTCTATGTCTACCGCGAAAAGCTCTGCCTGCTGCAGATAACCGGCGAGCACATAAACGCCATAATTGATACCCTGGCGGTGGACATAAAGCCGCTCTTCCCCGTTCTGGCCGACCCCGCCATCGAAAAGATCTTCCATTCCGCCGATTCCGACATACGCGTGCTGAAAGCCTCCGTGGGCGGCGTCTTCGAGAATATCTTCGACGTGATGGTGGCGGCCAAATACCTGGGCGTACTGAGGTGCGGCCTGGACAACATGGTAAAGCATTACCTGGGCCTGGAGCTGAACAAGAAATTCCAGAAGGCCGACTGGGGCCGCCGCCCGCTGACGAAAGAGATGCTGGACTACGCCATAACCGATACTACGCATCTTAAGAAGCTGCGCGACCTCCTAGCCGCCGAACTGGAAAAGATGGGCCGCATGGACGAAGCCCGCGGCCAGTTCGCGCAGATAACGCAGGTGGAGCCCCAGCCGATGCGCTTCGACGAGAACGGTTTCCTGTCGCTGCGCGGCGCCCGCCAGCTCAACGGCCGCGGCCTGTCCGTTTTGCGCGAGCTTTACCTGGCGCGGGAAGTGGCCGCCATCAAGCGCAATACCCCGTCCTTCAAGATCATCAGCGAAGACCTGATGCTGCGCCTTTCCGTCGCCCCGCGCGAAGGGCTCAACAACCTGTCCATCTTCAAGGGCGTCAGCACTTATGTGCTGGCCAATCACGGGCCGTGGATACGCGAGGCCCTGCAGAAAGGGCTGAAGGGGCCGGAATACCACGTGCCCCGGCGCGAGGTCTCGCACGAGAAGCGCGTGTACTTCGACGCCATCCGCATCCGTTTCAAGGCGCTTAAAATGTGGCGCAAAGAAGCGGCCGTCCGGCGCAATATGCTGCCGGAAGCCATAATGACCAACGATATAATGGAGAGGCTGGCTTTCTCACAGCCCCGTTCCCTTGAGGACCTGAAGGCCATCAGGGGTCTCGGAGTGGAGAAGTCCGCCCTGTACGGCGCGGAACTCCTGGAATTCTTCAAAACCCACAAGGTCTGACACTTCCCCGTAATTTAGTTCCCAGGTTCGGGTGAGGATCCGCCCCTATTTCCTGATCGCCTTGTTGCCTTGTTACCTGCTTAAGAGCTTCTTTAACAGGTCCGGGCGGCGTATTTCCTTCAGGGCCTTTACCAGCAGCGGCCGGTTCTCCGGCTTGTAGTACTGCAGCAGCGCGCGCTGCATGCGGCGCTCCGTCTCTTTTTTGGGGACATACACCGGCTCCAGCGTGAACGGGTCCAGGCCGGTAAAATAAATAGAGGTGGCCAGTTCCATCGGCGCCGGGAGAAAATCGTTCACCTGCTGCGGGCGTATGCCGCGCTCCTTCAGGAAGACCGCCAGTTCGGCCATAGCGGTAAGCGTGGACCCCGGGTGCGCGGAGATGAAATAAGGGACCAGGTACTGCTCCTTGCCGGCCTTCCGGGACCCGTCCAGGAAAGCGCGCGAAAACTTCTCATACACTCCCGCGGGCGGCTTCCTCATCACCGAAAGGACGGCGGGCGAGATATGTTCCGGCGCCACTTTCAGCTGGCCGCCGGTGTGGAAGCGCGCTATCTCAGAAATATATTCGCCGCATTCCAGGGCCAGGTCCATCCTTATGCCGCTGGCCACGAAGGCCCTCTTCAGGCCTTTCAGAGCGCGTATGCGGCGCATCAGGCGCAGCAGGGGGCCGTGGTCCGTGTCCAGGTTGGGGCAGACGGCGGGATACAGGCAGGAACTTTTGCGGCAGGCCCGGCAGACGTCCAGGTCCCGGCCGCCCATCGCGTACATGTTCGCCGACGGGGCGCCCAGGTCCGAGATATTGCCGGGGTGGCGGGGCGTTGCCAGCAGGCGCGCGGCTTCCGCTTCCACCGAGGCGGGACTGCGGCTCTGGATAAAACGCCCCTGGTGGAGCGCAAGCGAGCAGAAAGCGCAGCCGCCGAAACAGCCGCGGTGCAGCACTATCGAATTCTTTATCATCTCCAGCGCCGGTACCGGTTCTTTGTAGGAAGGATGCGCCCGCTTGGTGAAAGGCAGGCCGTAGATGAAGTCCATCTCCTCCGTGGAGAGCGGGGCGGCGGGGGGATTCTGCGCCACGGCGCGGCCTTCGCTTTTCTGTACCAGCGGCCTGGCATTGTAGGGGTTTGACTCTTCGTAGATGAGGCGGGTAGCGGCGGAGAACTTTACCCTGTCCCCGGCGACCTCCCCGGCGGAAGGCAGCTCCAAAGCGCCGGGAAGGTCCAGTAAAGCGGTCCGGGAGGCTCCCAGCGGGAAGCAGGTGCCGCGGATACCCTGCAGGCTCTCTATCTTTTCTCCGGCTTTCAGCCGCGCGGCTATTTCCCGCACGGGCCTTTCGCCCATGCCGTATACCAGCAGGTCCGCCTTGGAATCCAGCAGTACGCTTTTGCGCACCTTGTCCGACCAGTAGTCGTAGTGGGCGAAGCGGCGCATGGAGGCCTCTATGCCGCCCAGCACCACCGGCACCCCGGGATAGGCTTCCCGCGCCCGCTGGGCGTAGATCATGGTGGCCCTGTCCGGGCGCAGGCCGGGGCGCGCGCCCGGCGAAAAATCATCCGTGGAGCGTATCCGCCGGTTGTGCGTATACTTATTCAGCATCGAGTCCATGTTCCCGGCGGAAACGCCGAAGAACAAGCGCGGCCTGCCGAACTGCCTGAACCCGGAACAGTCCTCCCAGCGCGGCTGCGCCAGTACCGCCACGCGCAGGCCTTCGGCCTCCAGCACGCGGCCTATCAGGGCCATGGCGAAGGAGGGGTGGTCCACGTAGGCGTCGCCGGTAACCAGCACCACGTCCACCGCGTCCCAGCCGCGCGCCGCCAGCTCTTCCGCGCTCATGGGCAGAAAACGGGAACTGTTCATTTAACGATTGTAACAAAAACGCGGCGGGAGCGCTTTACACGCTCCCGCCGGGTCCGAGGGCCGCGAAAAAATTATTCTTTTTTGGCCAGGGCGTTCTTCACCGCTTCTATGAAATCTTCATTGCTGAAAGGTTTGGAGAAGAAAGCCGCTACCCGGGGCATGGTCTCGAACATGCTGCGCGAAGTGGTGAGCGCGGACATGATGATGAGCGGTATCCCGCACAGCTCGGGGTCTTCGCCGATCTGGTTGGTGAGGGAGTAGCCGTCAATGCCCGGCAGCATCACGTCCATTATCAGCAGTTCCGGCATAAAGGAACGCATGACGGCTATAACTTCCTCGCCGCCGTCGCAGACCTTTACCTGGTAGCCCTGCTTTTCCAGTTCGCCCTGCAGCAGGTTCGTTATGTCGGGATCATCGTCAACTAAAAGTATTTTTTCCCCCATATACAGGCAATTAAATATAAATTCCGCTCTTTTAGTCAAGTGGGGGAAGGGGATCTCACCACAAAGGGGGATGAGGAAGAGGAGAGAAGACCGGCTGGGCGGGAAGGGGGCGTTAGAAAGTGTAGGCGAAGCCGGCGGTCAGGCCGGCCCCGTAGAATTCCGGCGTGTTGCCGGTAATGATGGAGCGGTAGCCTTCGGCCAGCAGGTGTGCCCGCCACCGGGACTCCGCTATCTGCCATTCATAGCCCAGCCCCACGTTCCAGGCATGATGCCAGCCCAGCACTGAAGCGTCGAAATCCGTCTTGCCCTCTTTGCCGCCGAAGCGGTGTTCGGAAAGGCCTAAGCGCAGCAGGACATAGCGGGTATGCGGGGTGCCCAGCGGTATCAGCGCCAGTTCCAGCCCGACCGGGATCTCAAAGTGCTCCAGGCGGGCGCTGGTGCCGTCCAGCTTGTCCTGGCGCACGTGGTTATATTTCAGGCCGGCATAATAGCGTATCCAGGAGAAAAGATGCCCGCCGGCCATGAGCTGCGGCCCGAAGGTGGGGGCGCAGGTGTTCCTTCTGCCGGTCCCGGACACGGTAATAAGGGAATCCGAGAACAGGTCCAGCGTGAGATAGCGCGCTTTGCGCGGGGCGCCGGCGGACTTGTACGCCGCCACGTTCTTTACCTGTCCGGTCACGGGGGCCTTCCGGTCGGAATTCAGGAATTTCAGGAACTCCTGCTTGTCCTTTTCCTTCCAGGCGGCCTGGCTCTTCAGGTCAGGCAGGCGCTGCGCCGCGGCCGGGGCGAACTGCGCCGCGGCCAGCAGGAGAAGGAGGACGGGAACGGCTCTGTTCATCACGCTGACAATGATACATTATAGTGTTCAAAGCCGGCAAGAAATATGCTACAAATATACCTCATGCGGCGTACGGCCTTTTTCTCCGGGGTTTTTATCCTGGTCTTCTTTCTGCCCGCCTTTGCGGGGGCCAGGTCCATTGCCGAAGCCCGCGGCGAAGTTGTCAGCGCCACCATGCGCTACCTCAATGTCCCCTATCTCTGGGGCGGCATGCACCCGGCCACCGGCATGGACTGCTCCGCCTTCGTGAAGCTGGTCTACGGCGGCGCGCATTTGGATCTCCCGCGCGTGGCGCGCGACCAGTACGCGGCCAGCCTTTATCTTAAGCCGTCCGGGGTGCTCCCCGGCGACCTGCTCTTCTTTTCCATGAAGAAGCCCGGAGCCGCAAAGCCGGACCATGTCGGCATCTACGTGGGCAAAGGCTATTTTGTGCACGCCGGGGTGAGCACCGGCGTTCATATTGATTCGGTCTCCAACCCGTACTTCTACTCCCGCCTTATCAGCGCCCGTAAATACCGTGGCTTTTAAGTTCAGGCGCGCTTTCGTGGAGCTTACCAATGTCTGCAACCTCTCCTGCTCCTTCTGCGCCGTTTTAAAACGTCCGCGCGGCTTCATGCCCCTGCGTTTCTTTGAGACCCTTGCGCCGCAGCTGAAGGGGCTGGCGGGGGTGATCTCCCCGCATCTGCTGGGCGAGCCGTTCATGCACCCGGAGCTGCCCGGGGTACTGGCCGCGGCTTCACGCGCCGGGCTGAAGCTGAACCTGGTGACCAACGGCACGCTGCTGGGTAAGTTCGGCCCGGAGCTCTTGCGTGAAAAATGCCTGGCGCAGGTCACCCTGTCCCTGCACGCCCTGGAGGGTCTGCCCGCCGCAGAACGCGAGAAGACCATCCGCGCCCTGGAAGACTTCGCCGGGAGCAGGCCGGCCGGGCTTATAGCCAGTTTCCGCCTTCGCGGCAACGCTTCTTCGCTCTTTTTTAAATGGGCCGCCGCGCATTTGCTGCGCGCCTTTCCCCGGGGGGAAGGCCTGAGCGCGCGCGCGGCCGTCAGGCTGGCGCAGGGCGTGTACCTTAATACCGGCGGGCTTTTTAACTGGCGCGGGGGGCGCGCCCCGGGCGGGAAGGGCTGCCTGGGCCTGCGGCATCATTTTGGCGTGCTTTACGGGGGGGAGGTGGTGCCCTGCTGTGCCGATCACGACGGAGCCTTGGCGCTGGGCAGCGCGCTGGAAAGCCCGCTGGCGGATATTCTTAACGGGCCGCGCGCCGCGGCGCTGCGCAACGCCATAGCGGGCCGCCCGGCCATTCCCGCTTATTGCGCCGGCTGCGGTTTCTTCGCCCCGGGCTGATTTCCGGTCCTCCGGCCCGGGGTTGACAGCCGCCCCGTATTATGTAGAATATTTGAAGCGGCTCGCCAGGGAGGTCTAATGTCCTATAAGTACATCATCAAGTTCGACAGCGGCGAAGAAAAGACCATAGACATACAGCTGGACCCCGACACTCTGTCCCTCCTGCCGAGAGAGGTCCCCGACCCGCCGCAGTGGGCCCTGCTCGACCAGGGCAAGTGCAGGCTCTGCCCTTTCGACGGCGCCTCGCAGAAGTACTGCCCCGTAGCGCTGAACCTGGCCGCTATCACCCGGGATTTTTCCGACAAAGCTTCCACCGTGCTGGTGGACGCCCGCGTGGTAACCCGCGAGCGGGAATATTTCAAGCACACCAGCCTCCAGTCCGTGCTCAGCTCCGCCATAGGCATCTACATGGTCACCAGCGGCTGTCCCGTAATGGACACGCTTAAGCCCATGGCCGCCTATCACCTGCCTTTCGCTTCGCTCAGCGAAACGGTGTACCGTTCCGTTTCCAGCTACCTGCTGCAGCAGTACCTGCGCATGAAGAAAGGCCTGGAGCCGGACTGGGAGCTGAAAAAACTAACCAAGGCTTACGAGGACATAGAGGTGGTAAACCTGGCCATAGTGGACAGGATACGCAAAGACTCGCAGAAGGACGCCAACTATAACGCGGTCATCATCCTGGACGTTTTCGCCAAAATGGTGCCGCGCACCATAGACCAGAGCCTCCCCTCCAAAGGTTTCCGCCTCCCGGACTAAATCCCGCGTTCACCCCAGCCCGGGTCTGATTGGGGTTTTATTTTCACGTTTATTATGGGATAATATCTGTGGTAGCCGTCATTTCAAGGAGAAAACATGAAAAAGACCCTCACAGCTGTTCTTTTAGCGGCGCTTGCGGCCGGCAGTTTTGCCGTTCCCGCCAAAGCGGACGCTTTCGGAGACTTCAACACCAATATCGGTAATACCAAGATCAAAGCCGAGGCGCTGCTCGCGCCCTTCGCCGAGGACCTTGGCGGCCTTATCGGCGGCAATGATTTCAACTCCGGCCGGGCCATCGGCTTCCCCGGCTTTGACGTGGGCCTGGCGGCCACCATACAGGCAAAGCCCAACCCCGACAATGCCATCCTCAACAACGCCGACGTGGGCGCTTTCGGCGTCCCCGTGCTGAAGGCTTCCATAGCGCTGCCCGGCATAGACGCCGACATAACGCTGCGCGGCCTGACCCTCGGCGGGTTCTCCGTAATAGGCGGCGGCGTCAGCTATAACCTGATGAAGAGCGGCACCGTCACTAAGTTCATCCCCGACCTCTCGGTCTCGGCTTTCTACGACGTGATAGACTACGATTACTTCAAGGGCACCCACATGTCCCTGAACGCCGTGGCGTCGTTCGATATCCCGGTGATAAAGCCCTTCATAGGCGTGGGCCTGGACCGCACCAGCCTCAAGGTGCAGGACGTCAGCGGCGCCATCGGCACCCTCGTCAACGGCGCGGAGGCCTCCGCCTCTCAGCCCCGCTATACGCTGGGCGTTCGCTTCTCGCCGCTGCCGCTGGTCTACGTGTACGGGGCTTACAGCTCCCTGCACGGCCAGAGCGGCTATAATGCCGGCTTGGGCGTAAAGTTCTAAAGTTCAAAGCGGAAATCCAGGGCGGAAAGCGGTCGTTCGCGGGGCGCGCCCCTCGCCGGGCGCGCTTCGTTACCGGCTTATCCGCTAATACCAGGAGGCAACAATGGAAACCGATCAGACGCAGAACCAGGAGACGCAGAGACTTGTGGAGATGGCCGGGCATTACGGCGCCAACAACTATCATCCGCTTCCCATAGTCATTTCACAGGCCAAAGGCGTGTGGGTGAAGGACCCGGAAGGCAATAAATATATGGATATGCTCAGCGCCTATTCCGCGCTTAACCACGGCCACAGGCACCCGCGCATCCTCAAGGCGCTCACCGAGCAGGCCAAAAGGGTCACGCTCACTTCCCGCGCCTTTAACAACGACCAGATAGG
Organism: Elusimicrobia bacterium CG08_land_8_20_14_0_20_59_10; assembly: GCA_002779045.1. Lineage (GTDB taxonomy): Bacteria > Elusimicrobiota > Elusimicrobia > Elusimicrobiales > UBA9959 > UBA9959. The sequence goes on from PEXO01000430.1 coordinate 11,281, forward strand.
CCCTTTCTTCAAGGAGCTGTCCGAGTTCACCGGCTACGAGATGGTGCTGCCCATGAACACCGGGGCGGAAGCCGTGGAGACCGCCATAAAGGCCGTGCGCAAATGGGGCTATAAGACCAAAGGCGTACCGGAAGGCAAGGCCGAGATAATCGTGGTCGGCAATAATTTCCACGGCCGCACCGTCACTATAGTGGGGTTCTCCACCGAGGCTCAGTACCGCGACGGCTTCGGGCCGTTCACGCCGGGCTTCAAGGTGGTCCCTTACGGCGACTTCGAGGCGTTCAAAGCCGCCGTGACCCCCGATACCGTGGCCTTCATGGTGGAGCCCATCCAGGGCGAGGCGGGGATAATAGTGCCGCCGGCGGGCTACCTCAAGAACGTTTACGATCATTGCAAAGCCAACAAGGTGCTGTTCGTCGCCGACGAGATCCAGACCGGCTTCGGCCGCACCGGCAAAAAGTTCTGTTGCGAATACGAGGGCGTACGCCCCGATATGCTGGTGCTGGGCAAGGCTCTCGGCGGCGGCATCATGCCGGTCTCGGCGGTAGTGGCCTCGCGGGAGATCCTGGGCGTGTTCAACCCCGGCGACCACGGCAGCACCTTCGGCGGCAACCCGCTGGGCTGCGCCGTGGCGCGCATGGCGCTGAAGGTCCTCACCGAGGAAAAGCTGGTGGAGCGTTCCTTCGAAATGGGGAATTACTTCATGGAGAAGCTGCGCACTATAAAGAGCCCCTATATTGTTGAGGTGCGCGGCAAAGGCCTGCTGATAGGCGTGGAGCTGAACTGCGCGGCCAGGCCTTTCTGCGAGCGGCTTATGACGCTGGGCGTGCTGGCCAAGGAAACGCATGACC
>PEXO01000112.1:0-661 GCA_002779045.1 Elusimicrobia bacterium CG08_land_8_20_14_0_20_59_10
AAGCAGCAGGCCGCTGCCGAAAGCGCCCAGCCCGTACAGGGAGCTTGAGCTTATCAGGGTATTGGTGGAGGCCGTAACGAACACCGCCGTGGAGCCGCGTATCTCGGAATCCGAGAAAGAGCTGAAGGAGGACTTGTGTATCACGAAGCCGAAACCGTCCGGGTTCGACGCGAACACCGAAGAGACGGTGATGGACGACGATTGGGTGATCTCAAGCGCTATCCCCCCTTCGGCGGCGCTTGTAAAAGTGCTGCGGCTTACCGTGCTGCTGGAGCCGTAGATAAGCGCCGCCATACCCGAAGGGTTGGACGCCTTGATCCCATCAATAGCCACATCCGCGGCCCAGCCCAGGTTGAACGCCGGGTAGACGGAGTTATTGCTTGTAAAAGTGCTGTGGCTGATGGAGCCGCCGGCGCCGCTGACGCTCAGCGCTATGCCCGGCGGGTTATACGCATATACATCAAACACTTCTGTTGCCGTGGAGTGGTAGATATTCAGGGCGGAATAGCCGGCGGAAGCGCTGGTGAAAGTGCTGAAGGAGATGGTGTTATCAGTGGCATTATCGCAGCCCATCCCGGTGCCGCCGGTATTGGACGCGTAGACCTGCGTGATGGTGTTTGAGGAAGAGCCGTCCAGCCACAGGCCCACTTTGCCGGCGGAA
>PEXO01000112.1:761-1124 GCA_002779045.1 Elusimicrobia bacterium CG08_land_8_20_14_0_20_59_10
TGTTTGACGACGCCAGGGTGAATTCAAGGGCGGAATAAGCCGCGGCGGCGCTGGTTATGGTGGAATAAAAGATGTGGTTATGATCCGCGGCGTCCAGGTAAGCGCCCCAGCCCGCCGGGTTATCAACAAACAAGCCGGTCATGGTATTTGAAGAAGCGCCGTCCAGGTAGAGGGCAGGGAAAGCGCCGCTGTCGTTCGTCATGGTGGAATAGGATATTTTAGTGTAGTTCGCGTTCTGCAGGTACGCCGCCGCGCCGCCGGTATTATGCAGGTAAGAATCCGCTATGGTGTTGGAATCGGCGTCCACGATATAGAGCGCGTAACCGCTGCCGGCCTGGCTGGTAATGGTGGAATAGAGGATCT
>PEXO01000112.1:1130-1575 GCA_002779045.1 Elusimicrobia bacterium CG08_land_8_20_14_0_20_59_10
ACTGCGCGCCGTTGTAGATAAGCGCCACGTCTCCGGACGGGTTGGAGAGATAGCAATTGGAAACGGTGTTGGAATCCACCCCCACTATGGCCAGCGCGTATATACCCGCGTAATCGGTGGTCATAGTGCTGAACCACACCTCGTTATAAGGGCCGGTGAGCTGCATCGCGTCCGCGGCCGGCACCGTAATACTGGAGAAATACACGCTGCTGTAGGCCGAAAGCTGCATGCCCGCATCCCAGATCAGCTCTCCGCCGCTCACGTTCACGCTGGAGATTACTATGCTGTTAGAAGAGGCCTTAATGCCGTAGGCCACGGTATTGGTGGAGATGATATTGAACCCGGCTATTGTGACGCTGTCGTTCATGATATGGAACGCGGCGGTAGAGCCCTCCGGCGGATTGATCACCGGCGCTGAGCTGATAAAGGTGGGGTCACGCATTAT
>PEXO01000112.1:1657-2089 GCA_002779045.1 Elusimicrobia bacterium CG08_land_8_20_14_0_20_59_10
GCATCTTCAGTCAACGGGTTGGCTACCGCGTTTACGGCGGCCTGTATGGTGGTGTAACCGGCGGTGCCCAGTTTATCCACATGCTTGGCGGTACCGCAGCCGTCCGGAAGGGAATAAGACAGTATAAGAATTAACCCGCCGCTTACCCCGCTCATGACCGCGCCATTGCCGGGGTACAGGTCGGCCGCGCGCGCCGGGGCGCCCAGCAGCGGCAGGGCGGCAAAAAGCCCGGCGGCCAAAAGCCCCCTTACACCCTCTTTTTTAAAGAGGCGCCCCAGAATATTATGCCCGTGCGTTTTCATAGTCAAAAGGCAGCTGCTGCCTTTTTACCGCGCCCGCAACCGCTTTTTTCCGTCACCCCGGCGAAAGCCGGGGTCCAGTCACTCCCGTCCCTGGATTCCGGCCCCCGTGTCAGAGCACGGGGCAAGCTTC
>PEXO01000168.1 GCA_002779045.1 Elusimicrobia bacterium CG08_land_8_20_14_0_20_59_10
CGCCACTAAGCCTCTCGGAAGGAAGCCACCCTTTTCATATTACCATCAGACGGCCAGCTTTTCCCTGTTTTCCTCCGCTTTTCCGCTCTCCGCCAGCTCCCCGACGTGAACAGCCTCACGGTATAACTCCAGTACCGGTTCGAACCGATTGGCTCCCTGCCGGGCAAAAGCTGCGAGTTTCATTTCATATTCCTTTTTCTCCTCTATAAATGAACGCTTCTTTTGGGTGTATTCATCCTGCGTTATCTGCCCGCGCAAGATCAAGTCCAAAAGAGCGTTCATTTTCTTTGTAAGGATATCTATATCACCTCGCAGATTTTGCGCGGCCTTCTCCCCGGCCTGGGCCGACGCGGCTCTTTCATTGTTTGTTATCAACCCGATAAAGGCCTGCCGCGCTGAAAAGGCCATTTTTCAGGCGCTTCTTGTGGGACGAGCAACTATTTGAGAAACTTTTTTAAGTCCAGTTTTTTTCGGTCAGTCATCTTATCGATACCATAACTCTCAACGTCAGCTATGCCGTCATTTGAGATACCATGAACAAGATAGCGGTTTGCCTCAAATGACGTTTTGTCTTTCACATCCCGGAAGATTGTCCTGGAACGCTGCCTTGTAATTTCATACACGGCTTCTTTCTCCACTTGCATGCCTGGCTTAGGCTCTAAGGGCGGCGCATTATTCAGCCATATCGTGTAGGCCAGATACCGCCCATTTGACGCCAGCTTATAATGACTAGGCCGCGGAGTTTCCTGGCCGGCGTCTTTACCAGGATAAGAAAATATTTCCTCGCCTGTAGTCCCATAAACATGCAAAACCTCTCCGCCAGTCCCCTCTTCGGAGTCTGTTGTAACAAGGGCGACAGCCTCGCCGGAATCAGAGATGCCTGGAGGAGCGTCACTGTTGCCAATACTTAGAACGATATCCCCTTCTGGGAAATGTTTTACCCACAGTTCCGTGCCAAAGGAGTCAATAAAAGTGGCCTTGGAGAAAACCTTCCAGCCCCGTGCGCTTCCAGCTTTACGGAAAAAGTGAGCCTTAAGAAGCACAAAATACGTTTCAGGTTGGTTTGAGTATAAGAAGTCCTGTGTCCGTAACTCAATATATGCCCCGCCCCACTTCCGGACTAACTCGTTAAGGATCGGATTATCGGGCGCCTTTGGGTCTATATCGGCGCCTATTTCGCTCGGCAAAGCGCTAGCCGCCACCAGACGGGTATTTTCGCCTAAAGATACCATCCGGATCACTTCCCCGTTTTCGTCCAGTACCCGGAACATCTCCTGCTCGGCTTTCGGCAGTTGCTTTATCGCCAATATTTTTGAGACTTCCTCAATGTACGCCGCCCACAACTTTTTATCTATGACCTCACGTTTACTTTTTACGCCAAGCTTTTTGAACACTTTTGAATCCGCATCACGTATAATTTTTGCTTCTTCTTCGCTATTTCTTACCAGTGTCTTCGCCGGAATTTCCCTGCCATTTACGAACACCTTTATCTCATCGTAAGCGGCAGGAATTTCGACATGCGTTTTACCAGCGGCAGCATGCGCCCATGGCATGAGCAGAGGCGTCAAAATTAGGCTTAGCGTTATCGATTTAATAATGGTCATGTAATTTCTGTATACATTAGTTCCCCATTGCCGGAGTAATAAACGATATGGGCGTCGCCTTTGCCGTCAAGCGCAAGCGAAACGGCGCCGCGGCCGATAGCTGGGCCTATAACGCTGGTTTTCCAAGGGGTAAAATATTGCCGCAGTTTGTTCTTTAGCCGCATAAAGCGTTTATCTCTCCGTCACTCCTGGAAGTTAAACTGGTAATTGCCGTCTTTATCAACATCCGGTCCAAGGAATAATGCCTGCCCGGCTGCGTTCAGCATATAAATTCCCTCATCACCGCCCAGAACTATGGAATCGCCTATTCTTTGAATGGCGCTTATGCCGGAGGGGACTTCATGAATTACGGCTTCTCCAGTGGCGGGATTCACCGCAGCCAGACCTCCGGAACTGACAGAGCCTTCGCCGATATGTTGCAGCCCCATCCAGACAGTATTTTCTTCAGCCAGAATGGCCGAGCAGGACCATTTGGCCGTCTGCGAGGAGTACAGGATCTCGAACACTTTCGCTTTTATATCGAAAAAGCCGGCGGCTCCTACGCCACATTGGCCTTCCCCGCCGTAAAAGTTCTTGCAGAACCAGATGCGGTCTCCCAATTTCTGGAAAGGACCCAGCTTGTCGTTCAGGCCGCAGCCATGGGCCGCTCTATCCGGGCGGTAACGTTTTAAAATATCATTTCCGGGCACAGGCATGGGATAAAATTTGCAGGACTTCCCTTTGATATCATAAATCCCTGTTACGGCCTCATAGCCCGCGGCGGAATTCCAAACAAAAAATCTGCGCAGCGGAGTTTTGGAGATGTTTATGAGATTGGCGGAAAGGGCATGCCGTTCAAGAATGCCAGTGTAGGAATTGTGCAGCCAGGCATATTCCCCGGGGTTCTCGGTTTCGCAGCGGCCTTCATAGCCCACTAGCGCCGCGTCTCCCTGGGTGTGGCGTTCTTTGTCGCATTTCTCGTACAAGAACCCATTATTTTTCATAAGTTCATCAGTTGAAAAACGCGAACAGGGGTCTTTCTCCGGTCGGAAATACCGCGCATCCGCCCCTTTGGTCCTACTCCAGGCTTTGCCGTCAAAAGCGTAGGTCTCTGACGGCGTATACATACGCAGCCCGCCTCTCTCGATTTTCGAAAAGGTAATCGGTGTGAGATTCTCCCCGCTGATATTCTTAATCATTCCCCAGTCTCCGGTTGCCGGCTTACCATTTTTCAGCCCCAGCCGGATTATTACGCCGTTCTCCCCTTGCTGCCCAGTGAAATACAAACTGTCGTTGAACCGAGTAATCGAGTTTATCTTGACAGGTTTATAGCTTTGTGACGTTGCGGGGGCGGTGGAAGGCCCGTTGAAGAAATACTTCCGCCTGGCAAGTTCCCCGCCGGAATCAACATCTTCATGCACTATGGTGACATAACCGGGGCCGGCCGTTTTTATGTCGGGCATGGCGTTGCGGGGATCGATGGAAGTTACAGCCGCAATTTTCTTAATGAACTTACCGGAGAGCGGGTCTACCAGGAAAAGCCCGAATGGCCCGCTCCACCACGGGGAGCCGCCGGTGCCGACCAGCACTACGGCGCGGTCCGCCGATATCCGGCGCGTCGCTATTATAGCGGCCTGGTCCAGTTCCAGGTCTTCTTTCTTCAGGGCGGCAGTGATGCCGTAGAGGTTAGTGGTAGAGATGTCCGTTACATAGCCGGGGTCCCACCAGGCGCCGGCTGGCGAAATGCAAGCGATTAACAATAGGACGGAGAAAACGCTCTTTGTGATACAGGACATGATTTAGCAACCGCCGCATGTAATATAGAATGTGCCGTAAGAGCTGCCTTTTATTTTTAGTTTAGGGAGAATATATTTCAGGTGCTCCTCGTATTCCTTCCCGCCGGGCAGGGACAAGAGCTGCGTGTAATATTTGATTGCGTTCAGCCGGTGTTTCCCGGTGTTCCGCTCAAGTTCCACACAGTATGAGAAAGAGCAAAAGGAGTTGTATTTATATGGCGACAGGCCGACCGAATAGGCGGTTTCATTGGCTTTCCCCAGCAGGAAAAGAACGCGCGGCCGGAACGGGGAATCAGGGTGAGAAGCCAGGAATTCCTCGCCTTTCTTCATGACCACCTGCATATCGTCAGAGGAGTCTGGGGCTGGAAAGCCCCGCTCCATCTCTCTCATGAAGGCGTATTGCCCCCAGTAGGAGTGCGGGTAGGCCTCGTAAGCCGGGAGCAGGGAGTTATTGACCGCGAAGTAGCTTTCCTTCATAACAGGTTCAAGCTCGTAAGTAAGGCCGTATTCCTCAAGGAGCTTAAGCCCAGGCGGTGGAGATGGCGCTTTTCCGTCTTCAGTATATGGCCTGAAGCCGTGGTTTATTTTTACCATCGCCGCGTCCAGGAGATACTTGGAGAGTACCAGGAATGGCGCCCCGTCTATGCCCTCGGGCGGGGCCATGCAGGCGTCCCTGGCGGCCAGCAGTTTTTCCGCTGTAACTGTCGTATTCATGTTCGGTCCGCGCAGCAGCATCGGCTTTATTTCCTCCCAGTCCGCGCCAAGCGCCTTCTCCGCGCCGATCTTTCCCAGGTCGGCTATAAGACTTGGAATCGCATCCATGTCCTTTGATGCTTCTTTCACAGTAGGAGGGCGGGCGGAATATTTACCCGTATCTTTGTGTTCCAGCTTTATCCTGAGGACCGTCCCCATGCCGTGCGGCTCGTAATACCACAGGCCGTCCAGGTCTCCCTTGCTGATCTCCATGACTCCGCTCCAGTTGCGGCCGCCGGGGCTGGAGAGGTGCTTCTCGGTAGGTTTCGCCTCGAAGCCGGAGTTTTTCAGCAGTTCCATAACTTCGGTCCGCTTTATCTCTTTAAACGGTCTCCATTCCTGTTTTTTTATGTTCAGCAGGTCGCGCGCGGTGTCCTTCCCGGTCTCTTCAAATATCTTCACTTCCCCGGACAGTATAAGTTCCTTGGCTTCGGTCAGGGACGGGACCGCGTAGGAGAACAGGTTTATTTCCATCCCCGGCCCTTTACGCCGGAAGGTTTTGGAATACGCCGGCGGGTCGCAGTATTCGGGCGGATAAGCCAGGAGACGCCAGTTGTTCTTTTCGCTAATTATTTCTCCAGGCTCCTGTCCTAAGGGCGCGGTCAATAGTGTATTTATCAATTCCAATGGTGACTCTTTCTCCGTCAGTTCGAACGGCTCCCGCGATTCCACCGCTTCCTGCTGGGAGAACCCTTGCGCGTACTGCACCACTTCTTTTATGGCGGTGCCGATGCCAGGGGTTCGGGAAGCTTCGGCTATTGGTATTGCCTCAGCGCTGGCCTCTATTTTGGGCGGGGCTTTTACCGGCTTATATTGCGCATAAACCGCCGCGGCAACAAGCAGGGAAAGGCCGATTATTTTTATAATATTAATTCTGGTCATTGCCCCGGTGCTCCCTGCTACTTTATAGATACTACAATTTGATGTTTGCCAATAAAAGCGTTTTCTATCCGGATGGGGCCATGGTCAAACGCAGGAGTCTTTTTATTATGGGAGTGCTGGTCGTAATGCCAAAAACCGTCTTTTATCATGGATTTCACAGCAGGAACTATTTTTTTAAACTTCGGGAAGGTGGCTGCCACCCAGAGAGGGACAACTCCGGAAGAGCATGGGCGCCGTTACCAGGGATACTCTCATCTCATTGCCCTCCGCGCAGACTCCGCCTCGGAAAAGCTCCCGCAGGACAAAAGGTCCTTTACGAACAGGTCGGTGATCAGCTTTTCGGCAGCGGCCTTCTCAAAGCCCGCCTGCACGGCAGCCTCGACCCGCGCGGGCGCGACAGCTATTTTTGCCGGGCTCCGGCCGGGAGCCGGAAAGCGGGGGAGCCCCGCGGCAGTTCACTCGTCGCTCTTCTTCACGCTCCAGGGCTTATCTCCCGGGAGATGCTTCTTTTTGCCGCCTTCGGTGCTTACCACGTCGGCGGCTATTTCCCGCAGTTTCACCACATCGAACGGTTTTGTCTGGTAGCCGGCGGCGCCCAGGTCCAGCGCCTTTAAAGCTATTTCCAGTTCATCCTCGCCGGTCAGCATCCAGACCACCGGGGAAAGCCCGGCTTCTTTTATTCGCGCAAGCACATCAAACCCGGAAAGTCCCGGCATAGCTATGTCAAGAAATACAAGGTCTGGCTTCCCGCTCTTTATAAGCTCCAACGCCGCCTCGCCATCCGGCGCGGTAGATACCGTGTAATCTCCGGGAAAGGCCTTTGACAACACGGTCCTGATATTTTCGTCGTCGTCCACTATCAGTATCTTGGGGTTCATCTTTTCTCCCGGTGCGCTATGGTTATTCTATAAAATTGCGGCAGGGTTCCGCACCGGGCCCCCGCCGGCCGTCTAAATTGGTAGAATTTGTTCACGCAAATATGGCTGTAGTAAAAGCGGGAAAGACCAGTATAAAGAAAGCCGCGGCCCTGATACGGTCCGGCGGTGTGGTGGCTTTTCCCACCGAGACCGTCTACGGCCTGGGCGCCGACGGCTTCAACCCCGAAGCCTGCGCGCGCATCTTCGAGATAAAAGGCAGGCCGCGCTTCGACCCGCTTATCATGCACGAATGCTCCGCGGCCAGGGCCAGGCGGCTTTTTTCCAGGATACCGGCCGGGGCTGAAAAGCTGATGAAGAAGTTCTGGCCCGGCCCGCTTACGATAGTACTGCCCAAGTCGCGCGCCGTCCCCGACATAGTTACGGCCGGGCTAAAAACCGTGGCCGTACGCGTGCCATCGGGTCGCTGGGCGCGGGCGCTGATAAAAGCGGCCGGAACGCCGATAGCGGCGCCAAGCGCCAACCGCTTCGGAAGCCTGAGCCCCACTTCCGCCGCGCATGTAAAAAAGCAACTGGGCGCGGGTCCCGACCTTATCCTGGACGGGGGGAAAACGCGCATAGGCGTGGAATCCGCCATTGTCACTTTTACGGGAGGACGGCCCGTCCTGCTGCGGCACGGCGGACTGCCTTTGGAAGAAATTGAAAGAACGGCCGGACCGCTGGCCCCCGCGCCCAGAACGGGAAGGCGCTCCCCCATGGCTCCCGGCTGCCTTAAAAGCCACTATGCCCCCGGGGCCAGGCTGAAATTGATCAAACCGGGGCAGCCGGTAAGTTCCGGCGCTTCCTGCGGCTACCTTGCTTTCAGCAAAGAACCGGCCGGCAGGTTCGCGGCGGTAAGGGTCCTTTCCCGCCGCGGGAACCTGCGCGAAGCGGCGGCCAAATTGTTCGGGGCGCTGCACGCGCTTGAGAATTCAGGCGTAAGGACCATCTACGCCGAAAGGGTGCCGGCGCGCGGCCTGGGTCGCGCTATAATGGACCGCCTGAAGCGCGCGGCGGTATAAAAGAGAGTCTTATGAAAAAAAGGGAAGCGGCCATAGAACTGGTAAAGAAATTCATACAGAACGACCCCGTCAAGGCGGCCCAGGCCCTGGAAGACCTGCCGCCGCGCGACGCGGCTTTGCTGCTTAAAGACCTGCCGCCCTCGGTGGCCGCCCAGTGCGTGGGAAGCCTGACGCCTACCGTAGCCGCCCGCCTGCTGGAACTCAATTCCGCGCAGGAAGCGGCGGAGATACTCCACCGCACAAGCAAATACCACGCGGCCGACATTTTCAGGAACTTCAACCAGGATTTTTCCAGGACCGTGATACCGCTGCTCAACCAGGATTTTTCAAAGGACATGGCGGAGATACTGGCCTACCCGAACGAAAGCGCAGGCCGCCTGATGAACACCGACTTCCTTTCCTTCCGGCACGACATGCGGGTGAAGGAAGTTATACTTAAGCTCAGGCAGATGGCGAAACGCCAGTTGCCGGCCACCTCCTACTGTTACGTCGTGGACGCCGCCAACAACCTGCTGGGGGTGCTGAACATGCGCGACCTCCTGCTGGCCTCGCCGGAAACTCCCGTCGAGGAGATAATGATACGGGACGTGTTTAAAGTCTCGCCCTTTACCGACCGCGAGGAACTTGTTATGCTGGCCAAGCGGCGGCATTTCCTGGCCGTACCGGTAACCGGGGAAACGGGGCGCCTTATAGGCGTGGTGAACACGGCCAACATCCTGGCCTCCACCGAAGAAGAAGCGACGGAAGACCTGCAGATACTGTTCGGCGCCAGCGCCGAGGAGCGCGCTTTTTCGCCCGTCTGGTTCAAGATAACGCGCCGCCTGCCCTGGCTTACGGTCAACCTGGGCACGGCTTTTCTCGCCGGGGCCGTGGTGGCGGCTTTCGAGGGTTTCATAGCCAGATTCGCGGTGCTTGCGGTATTCCTGCCCATCATAGCAGGCCAGGGGGGGAATGCCGGCACCCAGACGCTGGCCATAGTGCTGCGCGGCATGCTCATGCGCGAAATTTCCGCGCACAATGCCTGGCAGCTGGTAAAGACGGAGCTTTTTATCGGACTGGTAAACGGCCTGGCCACCGGCCTGCTGACCGCCGCGGCGGCCTGGCTGTGGAAGGGCAATGCCTGGCTGGGACTGATCGTAGGCCTGGCCATGACGGTGAACATGGTCTGCGCCGGGATGGCGGGGGCGCTTATTCCTATTTTGATGAAGCGGATGGGCTATGACCCGGCGCACTCCTCCGGCATTTTCCTTACCACTGTTACCGACGTGGTAGGCTTCTTCGCCTTCCTCAGCACGGCCTGGCTGATGCAGGGGAAACTATTGTGAAGAAAGGATAAAAGCTGAAGGATGCAGGCTAAAGAACAAGAAAGAGATCTTCTCCGTCCTTTCTAGCACTTGTAATGTTTAAACATCTGGGCGAGGAACAGGAACTGCGCCGCGTGGGTGGTGGCATGCCGCGGCAGGGCTATCTTTACCCGCGAGTGGTATTCGTCAAGGCGCCGGCTTAGAACAGCCGCGGCCTCTTTCTCCAGCGCCTTCAGCCTCTCAAGGTCCAGCACCAGCTTGCCCTTTGTCGCCTTAAGGTAGGCGTGCAGCTCTTCGGCCAGTTTTTCGCCCTGGTAGCGGTCAAGGGCGCCCTCAAGGCGCACCCGCAGCTGGTTGCGGCGACCTTCATACTCCTCCACCAGCACCGACAGCTTCTGCGGCACATTATACTTGGCCAGCGCGGCCGCCAGCCACTCCCGGGTGAAAGGCTGCGGCGGCAGGCGCCAGGCCGCGCGCAAAAGCCGGGGGTGCTGGAACAGGTTGAAGCGCAGTTTGAAAGAGGTCCAAAGCGCCGCCAGCACCGCGGCCCAGGACAGCAGGTCGTCCGCAAAGCCCGGCTGGCCGAGGGCGGCGTAAATGTTCTTCTTCAGGCGGTGCACTATGGCGCGCGCGCGCAGCGTGGGGCCGAACAGCTCGCCCGCCCGGAAAACCGGGTAACCCTTGCGCACCTCCTCGCCATAGCGCAGGGCCTTGCTCCTGAGCAGGGGATTGGGGGAATCCTTATGCGCCAGGTAGCCGTTCAGCATGGTCTGGGCCACGCGATAGATGGACGGGCCCAGTTCGCGAAAATCCGTTTTAAAGCAGTATTCCTGCATCCCCTCTATCTCCGCCGCCGTCATGCGCGGATGTTCCAGCACGGATTTAAAGCCGCTGGCCCATTTCCAGTAGCGGGCCGGGTTGGAAGCGTATTCCTGGCGCAGCAGGCCGCCGGCCTTCACCTTCTCGTAAAGCGGGGTGCCCGGGTTCGGGTTGTAGATCATGAACTGGCACAGGTCCGGCTGCATGGCCATCAGCTTTTTCTGCTCGGCTTTTATTATCTCCGGGGTCTGGTAATCGAAGCCCACTATCATGGAGGCCAGCACCATTATCCCGTTCTCCTTGCAGCTCCTGAAGATCTCCTCCGCCGGACGGCCGGCGCGCTTTTCATAGCCGGAGCGCTCGCCCTCGTAGCCTATCCAGACGCCGTCCACACCCATCTCCAGCAGTTCCCCGGTGGTATAAAGGCTGAGTGCTTTTATGCTGGCGAACACGAAAATAGAGAGCGGCCTGCCGCCGGCCACCACCAGGTCGCGGAACTCCAGCGCGCGTTCGCGGTCCAGCAGGAACTCCTCGTCGAGGATGGTGAACTGCGCGTCCGGGTTCGCCTTCAGGTGGCGCCGCACCACCTCGTAGACCTGCGCGCCGGTCTCCAGCAGGCTCAAATGCTTGCGCTTGAAGAAATGGGAAGTGGAGCAGAAGTCGCAGCCATTGGGGCAGCCGAGCCCGGCGAAGATCATACCGGTGCGGGCCGTGGTCTTGGAGAAGATCTGCATGCGGGTCTCTATGAACGGGTGTTTGTGCTTCAACAGCGGCGGCTGCCCGAAAAGCTCCCGCATGAAGGCCACGCCCTCGCCCCGGCAGATATGGTCCCCGAAAGGCATCAGCGCCTCGTCGGGCAGCACCGTGCCGAAACCGCCCAGTATTATCTTCGCGCCCGGGGCATGCCGGCGCACCAGCCTGGAAAGCTCCTTCATACGGTGATAGGTCACCATTATAAAGGAGATACCCACAAAGTCATAGCCTTTTTTAAGCTCTTTTATCAGTTCCCGCTTTGAAGGATAGTGCAGTACAACGGTGGGGTTCTCGAGATTTTCGGCAAGATAATCAAGTGAGAACTGCCGGTGCACGGAGCGCGGGCTGAACATGCCCTGGGCGCGCGTTACCTGCGCATGCAGCAGCTCATAGCCCACGCTTTCGGCATCGCCGTAGGCGGGGCCTATCGGGCGCATAACGCTGGTAAGAAGAAGTTTCGGCTGACGGGACTCGTTCACGGCACGCTCTCCAGATACGGGGGGATAAGCCATTATATTAAATTACCCGGCTTGTTTAACGCGCGAGGAGTTCGCGGTAATAGGCCAGCGTCCGTTCGCCCATGGCCTGCACGGTGAATTTCCCGCGCACCAGCGCTGCGGAGTTCTTTGAAAGCTCCGCGCGCAGCGCCTTGTCCCCCAGCAGTCTCTCCAGCGCGGAGGCCAGCGCGTCCGCGTTGCCGGGGGGGAACAGCAGCCCGGTGACCCCGTTTTCGACTATTTCGGAATTGCCAGAGATCTTGCTGGCCGCGGCAGGCACACCCATGGCCAGCGATTCCCTTACGCTGCCGCTCAGCGCCTCGCCTTTTACGGCGGCGTTCACGCTTACCGAAGCCGTAGAAAGCAGCCGGTCCACGTCGTCGCGCAGGCCGAGGAAACGGCATTTTTCCGCCGGGATCCCCTCCGCCGCGGCCATTCCCGCCAGCGCGGGGGAATCCGTTCCCCGGCCGGCGAACACCAGCGCCAGGTCCAGGCCCCGCGAATATAGAATTTTTGCGGCTTTCAGCAGCACCCGCTGCCCCTTGTCGGCGCTGAAGTTGCCGATAAGCATCACCACCGGCAGCCCCGGGGGAAGGCCCAATTCCGCCATAAGCGCGGGGTCCGGCGGCCGGGGGGAGAAGAGTGCGGTGTCGGTACCGCTGTACACGGTACGCACCTTTTGCGGGTCAAGGCCGTAGGCTATCAGCAGGCCGCGCACCGCTTCCGCCACGGCTATGCAGCCGTCTATCAGGCGGCTGGTATATTTTAGTTTCGCAAAAAACCCCGTGACTATGGGATGCGAAACCCGGCGGGTAAAGATAAAGACCGGCTTATGCCTGGCCAGGAACTTGGCCAGAAGCCCCATCGCATGCGCCTTGGGGTGATGGGCCTGCATCACGTCCGGCAGGCGCTCGTCCAGCAGCCGCGCCAGCGCGAAAGCCGCCGGCAGGTCATAGTCCCTCCTGGGACGGAAGTGGACCACCTCGAAACCGTCCGCCGCGGCCTTTTTGCCCAGGTCTCCGTCCGCCGGGCAGGCGAAGATATTCTTATGGCCCCCGCTGCGCAGCTCGCGGGCCAGGTAGAGCGCCTGTGCGGCGCCGCCGGACCAGCCATAGCTTTCCGTCACATGAAGCACTGTCAGTTCATCACCCATATATAGCGTACCAGGGGCCTAGGCGGCATGGGTCCAAAAACCGGGCCCGGGCGGGACCTTCTGCACCTTACAAACACGCCGCTAACTGGTAAATTATAGTAAATAGGGTTGCGCACGGAGACAAAGCTGATGATAAAGATGATACTGGTACTAATATCCTGCCTGACAGCCGGCACTGCCGGAGCCCAAAATTTCGCATCACTGGGGAACATGAAAGCCGCCGACATCTCCGCGCTGAAGCTGCAGGCTCCCGCGCCGAAAAGCGGCAATTACTACCTGGACCCCGATTCCTACGATCCCCTGCTTGCGCCCGCTGCCGGCGGCGAGAAGATAAACGTCATCGGCGGCACCATAGATATCCCCGGCATGGACGGCACGCTGGATTTCGCGCGCAAGTACCGCCAGGCCTCCTACTCCGTGCACGA
>PEXO01000372.1 GCA_002779045.1 Elusimicrobia bacterium CG08_land_8_20_14_0_20_59_10
TTCAACCGCCTGCCCGGGCCTGCCCTTGCGCTCTGGAAATTCTTTTTCCTGAAGAGCCACCTTGAACGCCTCCTGCCTTTCGAAGAAAACTATAACCTGGCCGCCGCTACGGAAATTAAGAGAGCTACCAGCCTACCCATTATCACCGTCGGTGGGCTGCGCTCAGCGGCGGCTATGGAGAACTGCCTGTCCTACGGGCTGGACGCGGTCGGCCTGTGCCGCCCTCTTATCCGCGACCCCGGCCTGCCGGGGAAATTCCAGCGCGGCGACTCCTCCCGCTCGGAGTGCAGCCAGTGCAATCTCTGCACCATCTACAGCGATAGCGAAGAGCCGCTTAAATGCCGCGGCCGGGGAAAGCGATGATACAGGACGATAAAAAGCGGAAGGTCTTCGAGGATTTTGCGGGAGCCGGCGGGCGGGCGGATATCTTCACCAAAGCCCTGGAACTGGACTCCTATTTCAGGGAACACAAGTACCCGCAGGACTATGGCAGGGCCCTGGGGGTAAGCATGCTGGGCCCGGCCTCGCGCAGTACCGATATAGCGGAAGCGGACGGGCGCAGGCACGAGGCCATAATGCTGGGCTCCAATTCGTACCTGAACCTGACCACGCATCCTGCGGTGACAGCGGCCAGCAAGGCCGCCTGCGACAAGTACGGCTATGGCACGGGGGCGGTCTCTTTATACGCCGGCGCCAGCGACCTGCACAAGGAACTGGAAAGGCGGATAGCGGAGTTCCACGGCGCGGAGGACGCCATACTTTTCCCCTGCGGCTATTCGTCCAATGTGGGCATCATCTCCGCGCTTTGCGGCCCCGGCGACGTGGTGCTCAACGACGCCGCCAACCACGCCTCGGTTTTCGACGGCTGCAGGCTTTCCGGCGCGGAGATTAAGGTCTACCTGCACAACAACATGAAGCACCTGGAGAAGCTGCTGCGGAGCCTGCCCGAAGACCGCAAAGGCCGCCTGATAATTACGGACGGCGTCTTCTCCATGGCGGGCGACCTGGCCCCGCTGGACGAGATAGTAAAGCTGGCCGGGCGCTACGGCGCCCGCTTAATGGTGGACGACGCCCACGGCCTGGGCATAGTGGGGCCCACGGGCCGCGGCACCGCCGAGAAATTCGGCGTGACGGGCAAGGTGGACCTCTGCGCCGGGGTGCTGAGCAAATCGCCGGGGGGGCTGGGCGGCTACTGCGCGGGCACGGCCGCCGTGGTGCGCTACCTGCGCTTCTATGCCCGCACCTATTTTTTCTCCACCAGCCTGCCCGCACCGGTGGTGGCCGGGTTGATAGAGGTCTTCAAGCTGTTCAAAGAGGATAAGGCCGGCCGCGCCGGGCTCTGGCTCAATATAGAAGCGCTGCTGGGCGGGCTTAAGGCCCTCGGCTTCGATACCGGCCGGACGCAGTCGGCCATCATCCCCGTCATCATCGGGGACGAATTAAAACTGGTCGCCTTCTGCAATGACCTGCGCGATAACGGCATCTATACGAATATCGTCACCTACCCGGCCGTGCGCCGCAAGGACTGCCGGCTGCGCCTCTGCGTAATGAATTCACTGACGGCTGAGGATATCAGCCGGGTGCTCGCGGTCTTCGCGGAGCTGGGACGCAAACACAAGCTCATCGCATGAAAAAAGTGCTTCTTACCGGCGCTGCCGGTTTCATAGGCGGCTATACCGCCCGGGAGTTCGCCTCCCGGGGCTGGCATGTTTTCGCCCTGGAACATAAAACCCCTTTTGCAAAGTTCGACGCGCGGCCCGGCGCGCTGAGCGTGCTGCGCGGGGACGCCTCCGACGAAAGCTCCTTGCGCGCGGCAGTGAACGCCGCCGCGGCGGGGACGCCACTGGCTGCCATAGTGCATTGCGCGGGACGGGCTTCGGACGTGGGCCGCAGAAAAGAATTCCGCCGCACCAATTATGAGCCGGTGAAACATTTTGTCCGGCTGACCCGCGACAAAGCCGCCGGGCGACTGGTTTTCGTCTCCACCACCGATGTTTACGGCATGCGCGATTTCAGCCGCGGGACCGAGGATGAACTGCCGCTGGAAGACAATACCGGCAATCCTTACCCGGAATACAAGATAAAGGCCGAAGAACTGATAAGGCGGGAACTCCCGCCCGAAAAGTTCTCCATTATAAGGCCGGCCGCCGTCTGGGGCGCGGGGGACAGGACCTTCGCGCCGCGCATCCTGGGTTTTTTAAGGATGTCCCCCTGGATAATCCATTTCGGCAAATGGCGCGGGGCCAACCGCTGGCCGCTGGCCCATGTGCGCAATGTGGCCGCCGCTCTTTTCCTGGCCGCCGCGCTGCCCGAAGCCGCCGGGCGCGCCATAAATGTCATCGACGACGAAATTACCAGCGCGGACGAATTCTACCGCATACTGGCAGGAATCTATCTCCCGGGCAAAAACTTTAAAAGCATCACCTTGCCTTTCCCGGCGGGGAAAATACTCGGCGGCGCCGTCACCGCCGTTTCCAACCTGCTGAACCTGAAGCATCCTTTCATGGACCCCTCGCTTTACGCCCTTTACTCCGCTAACTGCGGCCTTGATTTCGACAATACCCGCCTGAAAGGCCTTTTCCAGGCCGCCGGCCGGCGCCTGTTCACCCGGGAGGAGGGGGTCCGGGAACTGAGGGACCTGCGCGGTGCCTGACAGCCGGCGCAGGGGCCGGGGGGGTTGACGTGTCAATACCATCTGCTATACTATAAGGGCGTTCATGCGGATGGAGGGTTTTATGAGGTTTATTCTCCTGTTTTCCGCGGTATTCCTGCTTTGCCGGCCGGCGGCCCTGGCGGACAGTTTTTCTGAGCTGTACAACTCGAACCCGCAGTCA
>PEXO01000335.1:0-2221 GCA_002779045.1 Elusimicrobia bacterium CG08_land_8_20_14_0_20_59_10
CTTAGAGGCCATTGTCCTGTATCTCGCGGCTGCGCAGGTATTCCAGGGCGTTCCTGGCGGCGGCCTGGTGAGCCTCTTTTTTGTTCCTGCCGGTGCCCAGGCCCAAAGTCTTTTTCCCTATGCAGACCCGGACGGTGAAAAGCTTGTTGTGCTCCGGGCCTTCCTCCTCCATGAGTTCATAGTCGGGAGGGTGTTTGTGGCGTTTTTGTATGTATTCCTGAAGTTCGCTTTTGTGGTCAGCTTCCGCGCCGTCCGGCGCCTGTGAAAGCCAGGGCGCGACCAGCTGCTGGGCGGCGGCGAGCCCGCCGTCGATATAGACCGCCCCGAGTACGGCTTCCAGGGCGTTAGATAGTATGCTGTGTCGGTTCTTGCCGCCGCTGAGATGTTCACCGGCGCCCAGGTAGAGGTAGTCCCCCAGGCGCATCCCGGCGGCCAGGCGGGCCAGGTTGGCCCGCGAGACCAGTGCGGACCTGGCTTTTGAAAGATAGCCCTCATCCTCCCCGGGATGAGCCCGGAAAAGATGATAAGATACGATCAGGCCGAGAACGCTGTCCCCGAGGAACTCCAGGCGTTCATTGTCGCTCGCCGAGCCGCTTTCCGCGGCGTGGGACTTGTGCGTAAGGGCTTCTTCGAGCAGCTTCGGGTCCTTGAATTTGTATCCGAGTACTTCTTCAAGAAAAGCCATTTCCGCGGGGGGAGGTCAATCCTTCTTTCCGGCTTTGTCCTTTATGTAATTCACGGCTTCCCCTACGGTCTTGATCTTCTCGGCGTCCTCGTCCGGGATTTCTATGTCGAATTCCTCTTCGAGCGCCATTACCAGTTCGACGGTATCGAGTGAATCGGCGCCAAGGTCCTGCACGAATTGGGCCTTTTCCGTAACTTCGGCCGAATCCACCGCCAGCTGCTCGATAATTATCTTCTTGACTCTTTCTTCCAGGTTTTCAGTCACTGCCATTACTTTGCCCTCCTGCTATTAATTATGAATCGCGAAAGCTACATATACAGCCCGCCGTTCACCGCCAGCACCTGGCCGGTGATGTAGGCCGAGCCGCCGCCCGCCAGGAACAGGGCGGCTTCTGCCACTTCCCCGGGTTCGCCCATGCGGCCCAGCGGTATCAGCCCGCAGATCTTTTCCCTGGCCTCGTCCTTCAGCCCCCCGGTCATGCGCGTGCGTATGAAGCCGGGGGCTATGGCGTTCACCAGCACCTGCCGCGGCGCGAATTCGCGGGCCAGCGACTTGGTGAGGCCGATAAGGCCCGCCTTCGAGGCCGAATAGTTGGCCTGGCCCGCCTGACCGGCCTGTCCCACGATGGAAGAAATATTTATGATGCGCCCGGCCCTGGCCTTCAGCATCAGTTTCGCCGCGGCTTTTGCCATGAGGAAGGAACCCTTAAGATTCACCGCCATCACGGCGTCAAAATCCGCTTCTTTCATGCGCAGCACCAGGTTGTCCTTAGTTATGCCCGCGTTATTTACCAGGATGTCGAGTTTCCCGAAAAGGCCCGCGGTTTCCCCTACGGCCTTCCCGCAGTCCGGCTCTCTGGAGACGTCCAGGCCCAGGCCCAGTGTCCGGGCGCCGGTCTTCGCGGCTATCTCCGCGGCGGAAGCTTTTGATTCTTCGGCGGAAAGGTCCGCTAAGGCCACCGCGGCGCCCTCGGCCGCGAAGAGCATGGCTATCTCAAAGCCTATCCCGCGCGCCGCGCCGGTAACGAGGGCCGTTTTTCCCTCCAGGGCCTTCATTTCCCCCCCGCTTCGGTCCGGTCTTCAGCCCTGGCCACCGAGATCCGTTCCTTCACCAGTTCTATCTGCTTGCGTATATGCCCGATCATGCCGGACTCCGCCAGTTCCCCGGCGACGCGCACCGAATGGAAGATCGAGTTGGGGCTGACGCGGCCGTGGCATACCAGCACTATGCCGTTCACGCCCAGCAGCATCGCGCCGCCCAGCTCGTCCACGTTCATTTTTTTCTTCATGTCCGTGAAGAGGCGGCGCATCAGCATCGCGCCTATCTTGTAGGTGAACTTGCGCTGTATCTGGTCCTTGAGCATCTTGAATACCGTCTTGGCTGCGCCTTCATAAAGTTTCAGGGCCACATTGCCGATAAAGCCGTCGGCTACCACCACGTCCGTCAGCCCTTCGGGGATGTCCCTGCCCTCGATGGGGCCGTGGAAGTTCACTCCGACGGCTTTTATCAGGGGAAGGGCTTCCTGCACCAGCGAAT
>PEXO01000335.1:2282-12063 GCA_002779045.1 Elusimicrobia bacterium CG08_land_8_20_14_0_20_59_10
CATGGATTCCATGTATATGGAGCCCATCACGGCGAACTGCGCGAGGTGCCAGGGCTTGCAGTCCATGTTCGCCCCGGCGTCCAGCAGCAGCGTTGTGCCCTTTAAGGTCGGCAGCGGGGCGGCTATGGCCGGGCGTATAACTCCCGGTATGCGCTTGATCTTAAGCAGTGAGGCCACCATTATCGCGCCGGAGTTGCCGGCGGAAATGAACGCGTCGGCCTTTCCCTCGTGCACCAGGCCCGCGCCCACCATCAGCGAGGAATCCGGCTTGGCCCGGCATTCCCCCACCGGGTCGCTGCCCATGTCGATGAGTTGCGGGGCGTGCACTATGCGGATGCGTTCCGGGCTCTCCGCGCCGAGGCGGCGCAGTTCCTCCCGTATTTCGGGATCGCGGCCGACCAGGAGCACCTCGTGCGGCAGCTTTTTAGCCGCCAGCAGGGCGCCTTCCAGGTTCGGCTTCAGCCCGAAATCTCCGCCGTGAGCGTCGATCGCTATTCGCATATGGCCGCGGTTATTTCTTCTCTCCGCCCTTTTCTTTCTTGGGGGCCTTCTTTGGCACTTCAAGCTTGCCGTTATAGAAGCCGCAGGAAGGGCAGACGCGGTGCGGGACGCGCAGCGCGCCGCACTGGCCGCAGGGCGCCAGTTCTTTTATTTCCAGTTTCCAGTTCTGGGAGCGGCGCGAGTCTCTGCGGGAACGGGTATGTTTTCTTTTGGGATTCGGCATTTTTGGGTACCTCTTTTTACTGTTTGCGTCCTTTGTCGTCAGGCTTCTCCAGGAGGCCTTTCAGGGCCCCAAAAGGCGAAGCCTTGCCCATACTGCACGAACAGGAGCTCGTGTTGCGGTCTATCCCGCACATCGGGCACCGTCCTTTGCAGGTTCCGGAGCACAAAACTTTCAGCGGCGCGAGCAGGGCCACGGTCTCCCTTATTAATTCGCGCGTATCTACATATTCTACTGAATCCGGATATGCCTCGTCAAAAGTATCCGAGAAAGCGCGGGTGACCGGAGCGCCGCAGCGTGCGCATTCCAGGTTCAGTTCGATGTCCGCTTTTCCCGAGAGCAGCAGTGAATCCCCCCCCACGGAGAAAGACAGGCGCACGTGCAGGCTTTTGAGCGTCCCCGGGGTTTCAAAAGCGTCGGCATAAAAGGGCAGCGGGGGGTCAAGGGATAATTCAAGGCCGCGGCTCTCGCGTATTTCGGAAGCTTTGAAGATCAGGGGGTCTTTTTCTTTCATAGCCCGGAGCCGCCGCCGATACGCTGCGCTACGGTGTAGGGCGGCTTGCGGTTGGCGCTGTGGTAGGTGCGTATAAGCACTTCGGTCATCAGTCCCATGAAAGCGAACTGCACCGCCACGATCGAGAATAAAATGGCCACAAGGAACAGCGGCTGGTCCTTCACGAAAATGTGGTTGAAGAATTTATTGTAGAGGGTATAGGCGGCCATCGTGCCGGCGGCGGCCAGCAGGACCAGGCTGATTCCGCCGAAAAGGTAAATAGGCTTGGTGATGAAATCGCCCATGAATTTTACCGTGAGCAGGTCGAGCAGCACCTTGAAGGTGCGGGCTATGCCGTACTTCGAGCTGCCCGCGCCGCGGGGCCTGTGCCCGACCTCCAGCTCCGCTATGGAGGCCCCGGCGTAGTTGAGGAGCGCCGGCAGGAAACGGTGCATCTCGCCGTAGAGGTCCACGTTTTTGAGCAGCGAGGCCCTGTATATTTTCAGCGTACAGCCGAAGTCGTGCAGCTTCAGCCCGGTGACCGCGGAAATCACGGCGTTAGCCGCGCGCGACGGCAGTACCCGGGAGAAGAACGGGTCCCGCCTGTTCCTGCGCCAGCCGCTCACCACGTCGCAGCCCGACCTGGCCCTGGCGAGAAGCGCGGCTATATCGGCGGGGTCGTTCTGCCCGTCCGCGTCCAGCGTCACTATCCA
The DNA here is from genome assembly GCA_002779045.1 of Elusimicrobia bacterium CG08_land_8_20_14_0_20_59_10. Taxonomy (GTDB): domain Bacteria; phylum Elusimicrobiota; class Elusimicrobia; order Elusimicrobiales; family UBA9959; genus UBA9959. Next base: position 4,210 of record PEXO01000335.1, read on the forward strand.
TTTCCCGTCCGCTTCCGCTATGCCCGCGGCCAGCGCGGCGGTCTGTCCGCAGTTGCGGGAAAGGCGCAGCGCTTTCTGGTGTTCGTCCGCGGCAACCAGTTCTTTAAGCCGTGAAAAAGAGGCGTCGGTGCTGCCGTCGTCAACCCAGATCACCTCGTACGGCAGCCCGAGCGCGCCGAGCGCGGCCGTGAGCTCCCGCGCGAAAGGGGCGAGGGACTCCTCTTCGTTGAATACGGGAATGACCGCGGAAAGCGTTTTTGTCATAAATTGCGCGCGGCCAGCAGTTCCGCGTAAAGCTCTTCCTGTTGTTTTACCATATTATCAATGTCGAATTCAGACAGGTCCGTTGCGGCGGCGCCGGCGGCCAGGCGCGCGCGCAGCGCGGCGTCATCCATGACCCGGCCCAGGGTGGAGCAGAAACCGTCGAGGTCGCCTTTTTTAACGGGGTAGCCGTTCACGTCGGGCCTGAGTATGTCGCTGACGCCGTCGGCGCTGTAGCAGACCGCAGGCAGGCCTGTCCTGAGTGCCTCCACCAGGCTGCGCGGCAGGCCCTCCCACATAGAGGTGAGAGCGAAGATGTCGGAGGCCGCGAGTATCTCCGCCGAGTCCTCCCTCCAGCCGGTAAAAAGGCAGCGGTCCGCGAGCCCCAGCCCGGCGGCCTTGGCGCGCAGCGCCTCAAGTTCTTCCCCCCCGCCCACGAAGACGAAGCGGGCCTCCGGGCGGGAAGGCAGCAGGCACGCCGCCGCCTTCAGGAAATCCCCGGGATTCTTCTGCGGCTTGGCATTGCCGATGGCCGCGACCACGAGCGCCCCGGCGGGGATGTTCAACTGCGCGCGCTTCTCCCGCCGTGATACCCGGGCCGGGTAATCGGACAGCCTTACGCCGCTGCGTATCAGGCGGTATTTTTCCGGAGAGCCTATGCCGGCGGAGCGGGCGGTTTCCATGTTGTCTTTTGAGACGAAGATCAGTGCGCTGCAGGAAAGGGCGCACAACTTTTCCAGAAAGATGAAAAAGCCGCGCTTCAGCGGGCTCTGCAGCGGGTTGAAGCCGAATCCGTGGAAAGTATGCACTACCACGGGCACGCCGGCCGCCGCGGCAGCCAGCCGGCCAAGGATACCTGCCTTCGAGGAATGCGTGTGCACTATGTCCGGTGCCGCGCCTCTGAGCATACCCCGGAGCGTAACCAGCGCCAGGAAGTCGTCGAACGGGTTTATCTCGCGGCCAAGGCGCGCGACATGCCTCAGCCGGCCGGGGGCCGCTTTTGCGTCCAGCAGGCCGCCCGCGCCGGCCCAGAGCTCCGCCGTGAACCTGCCCGGGTCAAGGTGCGCGACGGTATAAAGCGTATTTCCCTGCGCCCCGCCGAAATCAAGCCGTGTTATGATATGGACTGCTTTAACCATGGGCGCTTCAGCGGACCTTCCTTACCTTATAATACGGATAGTAGCGGGAGAGTATGGCCCGGTATTCCGCTCCGAAGTTCTTTGCCATTCCCGCGGCTCCCCGCAGGCATAAGCCGGCGCCGTCCCCGGTGCCTATGCCGCGCAGGATGAAAAATTCCGGGTGCTTTCCCCGGTAGATGGGCCGTATGCTGAACAGCGTGGAACGCAGAGTTCCGGCGGTAAGCGCCTGGACTATCGGCCCGGCGCCCTCTATGATCACCGAACCCGCAGTGCCGTCCGCTCTCAGCGACTTCACCCGCCCGTCGGTTTCCCTGGCCAGCGGGACGAGGGCCTTGAGATAGCCGATCTTATGTTTCCTGTTCAGGCGGGACTCTATCCATTTGGGCTGCAGCAGCAGCGTCCAGGCGACTTCGGAACCCGTGGTCTTGTCATCGGGCAGGCAGTACAGCGTGTCAGGCGGGGGCTCCACTGTGCGCGAGTACAGGCCAAAAGGCGTCAACTTGGGAATGGGACGTCCGGAGTCGTTCACCCCTTCGAGGGTGACGCCGCCGCAGGCGAGGTGAAAATCTGCCGGGGCGACGGCGCCTCCGGTCTGCAGGATCTCGCCGCGGGTGGCACTGGCCGCTTTTGCGGAAACCTCGTTCTCCACCTGCAGGCCCGGGAAGGGCAGGCAATGCGCGGAATCGCAAAGCTGGTACTCGCGGCTTTCATGGCGCACCGAGGCCGAAAGCCAGGTCAGGCGCGTGCGGACCGCCACAGCCACGGCCTTAAGATATTCCAGGAGCTTGTTCCTGTCCGCTAGCGAGGCGGTTATCGGGCTGACCAGGTACTCGGCCGGGGTTTCGTTTATGAGCCAGAAGCCATTTTCACGCGACAGCACAAGGAGTTCGCCCGCCACTTCTTTGTCCCCGCGGTTCACCCCGTGGGCGTCCGGCAGCTGCGGGCTCTTTATCAGTATCACCGCGCCTTCGGTCTTGGGCACGATGCGAATGCTGTTGGCCGTGGTGTGGAGGGCCGAACCGGAATTGTCGCGCAGTTCGTAGAGATGGTTCGTCTCGTTGTAGACTATCTTCAATTGTCCGTTGCTTTTTCCTGTGAGTATCCGCCCCAGGCGCGTGTCCATCACGTCGAAGGGCGCCGTTACTATAAAGCTGAAGCCCGTCACCAGCGACGGGACCCCGCCGCGCCCGGCGTACAGGCCTATTTTAACCCGGGGGCCCGGCTCCGCTTTCAGCGGGTTGCGGTGCGCGGGCCAGGCCATGCGTGCCCAGTAGAGCAGGTCCCCGGTATTGCCTTTGACGTATTTAGCCAGCTTCTTCACCTTTTTGGAGAAAAAACTTTCTTCGGGGTCGAAGTCGGAAAGCGTGAAATATGTCTGCCAGGCGGGCAGATTGAGCCCGGCTTTCTCGTAGAGGCGCGCCAGTTCTATCTCCGCCTGGATATTGCGCGGGTCATAGGACAGGGCTTCCTTTACGAAGTTCATGGCATGCTTCTTTTTTTTCGTTTTCTCCAGATAAAAGCCCATCAGCCGGGCGGCCGGGGAAAGAAGGTAGGGATAGCGTGTATAGACGGAGCGCAGGCGGTCCAGCGCCTGCGCGGGCCCGGAAAGCCTCGCTTCCGCGAAGGACAGCGCGAAACGCGTCTGCGAGGCAAGCGACTGGTCCACGGTCAGCGTCAGGGACTTTTCAAAAGCCGTCCTGGCTTCCCGGTCCTTTTCCAGGCCCAGAAGGTTCCAGCCCTTCTCGAACTGCACGTAAAAATCCTCCGGCGCGAGTATCCCGGCTTTAGCCAGGTAGGCCAGGGCCTCGCTGTTCCTGCCGGCCTCGGCTAAAAGCACGGCCAGGTCCTTCAGCGCGGACAGGGTAAGCGCCGGGTCGGTGGAGCGGTAGGCCACGTACTTGAGCGCTTCGGCGGCGTCTTCAGGTCGGCCTTCCAGCCACTGGGCGGAGGCATCGGAATAGAGCTTTGGCAGGTTTTCCTGCGCGCGGAGAGTCGGAGCGGCCGCGCAGAGCGCGGCGGCAAGCAGCAGCGGGTATTTCTTTGACATTACCGGTAAATGTAGCAATTACCGGTCCCGGCTAACAAGTGCGCCGGGTTCCGGGACCGTTGGGGCGGAAAGCGTGTCTTTGAAATCAGCGGGAGGTTTTATGTATAATAAAAATGCGGGCCATTAGCTCAACGGTAGAGCAGACGCCTCTTAAGCGTAAGGTTACAGGTTCGAATCCCGTATGGCCCATACGGTTTTTACGCGAGTAGTGGGTAATATCTGGCGAGTACAGGGCGAAGGTTCTGCCTTCCCGGGAAACTCAATTACTCAGTGCTCTTTTTTTTGGGCCGGTCGTTCGGTCGGGATGGCGGAATTGGCAGACGCGCATGGCTTAGGACCATGTGGGGTAACACCCGTCGGGGTTCAAGTCCCCGTCCCGACACGGCTGCCCTGATCTGAAACAGCGGAGCGGAGGCATCATGGCGATTACGTTGGATTTCAATGACAAGATAAAGAGAGTAAAGCAGGAAGGCTGCGTGCATGTTTTTGCGGTCAATCTGGACGACAAGGCTTTGGGGGAAGCTTCGCAGCAGGCGCTGGTGCGCCTGCAGAGCGTGGTGACCCTCCCGGGTTTCCGCGTCGGGAAGGTCCCGCTGTCCATGATAAAGGAACAGTTCCCCTCGATGGTGAAGGACGAGGTGCTCGAGCTCTCGGCCAAGGCGGCGCTCCCCGAGATAATTAAAGGCGCGTCCATAAACCCCGTGGTGGCGCCGCAGGTGAGGAACCTGAAGTACGAACCGGGCCGCTCGATGTCCTTTGAGCTGCAGTTCGAATGTTCCCCTGTGATCGAGCCGCGCGGCTATGAGAAGATCTCGGCCACGCGCCGCGCGCACAAGATAGAGGACGCCGACGTCGATAAGTACATCACCCAGGTGCGGGAATACAACGCCTACCTGAAAGCCGTCGGGGAGGGTGAGCCCGCGGCGAAGGATCATTTCGCGATAGTGGACTATGAAACGTGGGAGAACGGCGTGAAAATGCCCGGCGGCGAAGCAAAAGGAGAAATAGTTGATCTTTCCACCCCGCAGACCATAGCCGGGCTGGCCGAGGCCGTCATAGGCGCCAAAAAAGGCGAGACCCGCGAGTTTACCGCCCCCTTCGGCGAGAAAAAAACCCTTTTCAAGGTGACCGTGGCGGAGATAAAGGAAAAGGTGGTGCCCGCTCTGGATGAGGATTTCCTGAAGGAAGCGGGCGTGAAGAATGTAGAAGAGCTGAAAGCCAACGTGCGCAAAATGCTGGAGCATAACGCGGCCGAAAAGACGGAGAAAGACCTGCTCGGCCAGCTGGAGGACGCCCTGATAAAGAGCAACCCGGTGACGCTCCCCCCGACGCTGGTGAAGGAAGAGTCGCAGGAGCTGGTGGAGCTTTACAAGAAGCGCCTGCCTCCGGACCAGAACGTTTCCGACGAGGCGCTGCTGGAGCGCCTGCGCCCGGTGGCCGAGCGCAACCTTTCCCTTACCTATATCCTGCACCACATAGCCAAAAAGGAAAAGATAGAGGCGACCGACGCGGAGCTGGGCGCCGAGCTCGACAAGGCGCTCGCGCGCCTGAACTCGGACGAAGAGAAGACGAAAGGGCGCGACCTTTTCGAGAAGCGCAGGGAATATATCAGGGCTTCCATGGTGGAGAACAAGACCATGGAACTGGTGAAGGGGAAAGCCGTAATAAAGGAAGAAAAATCATGAATCATGGATCGGGGATCGGGAATCAGGGGATATTGAGAATACTTCCCTGTCCCGGATCTTCGATCCCCGATTCTTGATTCCCGGTTAATTTTGGAGGAACAATGATAATCCCGACAATTATTGAAAAGTGGAACGCCGGCGCGATGGTGGGCTACGATATCTATTCCCGCCTGCTCAGGGACCGCATCATCTTCATCGGCGATCCCGAAGGCGCGGTTTCTACCGCGTCCGCGAACACCGTTATCGCCCAACTGCTTTACCTTGACGCTGAAGACCCCGATAAGGACATAAACCTGTATATCAATTCTCCCGGCGGCATGGTCACGGCCGGCCTGGCTGTTTACGACACGATGCAGTTCATCAAGGCCCCGATCTCCACGATCTGCATGGGGATGGCGATGAGTTTCGGCGCGGTGCTGCTGGCAGCGGGGTCTCCCGGCAAGCGTTACGCGCTGCCGAACGCCCGCGTGATGATACACCAGCCCCTTATCTGGGGCGGAGGCATTTCCGGCCAGGCGACCGACATCGAGATCGAAAGCCGTGAGATGCAGGAGAACAAGACCCGGCTGATAAACATAATGGCCAGACACACGAAACAGAAAGAGGAAAAGGTGCGGCAGGATATGGAGAGGAACTTTTACCTTTCCGCCGCCCAGGCCAAGGATTACGGCATAATAGACGCGGTGCTGGAATTCCGCAAACCTTAATATCGGCGGCCGGAGCGAGATCGCACATGCAAGAAAAAACCAAAACTGAACCTGCTTATCCCTCAACTCTGCCCGCGATAGCGATACGCGACGTGGTGATGTTCCCCTACATGGCGCTGCCGCTTTCGGTGGACAGGCCCAAGTCGGTGGCCGCCATCGAGGCGGGCCTGGCCGCCGGCAAGCTGCTGCTCTCCCTGGCCCAGAAGAAACCCGGTGTGGACGACCCGGCGGCGGAAGACCTTTACGCCTACGGCGTGGTAAGCGCCGTTTCCCAGTCGCTTAAAATGCCGGACGGCACCATGCGCGTCTTCCTGGAGGGCCGCAGGCGCGCGCGTGTGAAAAAGCTCGCGCTTGACGCCGGCGGGGCCTACCTTTCCGCCGAGGTCGAGTATCCGGAGGAGGGATTGAACAAGGGGCCGGAGCTGACGGCGCTCATGCGGCACGCGGTGGAGATCTTCGAGGCTTATGTAAAGCTCAGCACGCGGATAACGCTGGATTCTATGGCTTTCCTGCAGCAGCAGGACAACCCGGGCAAGCTGGCCGACACGATAGCCGCCAATTCCGTCTTCAGCCTGGCCGACCGCCAGGATGTGCTGGAGACCGAGGACGCCTCCGCGCGCCTTGAAAAGCTGATAAAGTTCCTGGCCAAGGAAGTGGAGATACTCGATATTGAGCAGAAGATCCACAGCCGCGTGAAAGGACAGATAGAGAAATCGCAGAAAGAGTATTACCTCAACGAGCAGATGAAGGCGATACAGAAGGAACTGCACCAGAAAGACGACTTCTCCAGGGAAATAGACGAGCTGAGGAAGAAGGTGAAGGCCGTGAAGCTGTCGAAGGAGGCGGAGGCAGCCGCCGAGAAGGAACTGGCCCGCCTTTCCAAGATGATGCCTTTCTCCCCGGAGTCCACCGTCAGCCGCACCTACCTGGACTGGCTTACCGCCCTGCCCTGGAGCGTGGAAACGAAGGACCAGATAGACCTGGCCGCCGCGCATAAAATACTCGACGAGGATCATTTCGGGCTTAAGAAACCGAAAGAAAGGGTCCTGGAATACCTGGCCGTCTGTTCGCTTACTAAAAAGCTCAAGGGCCCCATACTCTGTTTCGTCGGCCCCCCCGGAGTGGGCAAGACCTCCATAGCCCGCTCGATAGCGCGCGCTATGGGCCGCAATTTCGTGCGCATGTCGCTGGGCGGAGTGCGCGACGAGGCCGAGATACGCGGCCATCGCCGCACCTACGTGGCTTCCATGCCCGGCCGCCTCATGCAGAGCATGAAGAAGGCCAAAAGCCGCAACCCCGTATTCCTGATGGACGAGATAGACAAGATGGGCATGGACTGGCGCGGCGACCCCTCGGCGGCGCTGCTGGAAGTGCTGGACCCGGAGCAGAATACCGAATTCAGCGATCATTTCCTCGACGTGCCTTTCGACATGTCCAAGGTGATGTTCATAGCCACCGCCAATACCCTCTGGGGGATACCAGTGAGCCTGCGCGACCGCATGGAGGTAATAGACTTCAGCGGCTACACGCACAATGAAAAGATAGAAATAGCGAAAAAATTCCTTATCCCGCGCCAGCTCAGGGAGCACGGCCTCGGGGAAGATTCGCTTAAAATTGACGCCGGGACCATAGACGCGGTGATACGCGGCTATACACGGGAAGCCGGCGTGCGCAATCTCGAGCGGGAGCTCGCCTCGATGTGCCGCCGCGCGGCAAGGAAGACGGTAGAACAGAAACCTTCCGGGCTCAGCGTTAACGCCGGCAACCTGGGCGATTACCTGGGCGTGCCCAAGTTCTCCGGCGCCCGGGCCTCTTATAATGCCGTGGGTGCAGCCACGGGGCTGGCCTGGACCGAGAACGGCGGGGAAGTGCTCGCCGTAGAAGCCGTCGCCGTGCCCGGCAAGGGCAATCTTATCCTCACGGGCAAGCTCGGCGAGGTGATGAAGGAATCCGCGCAGGCGGCTTTCTCCTATGTCAGATCGCGGGAACTCGTCCCCGCGCCTTTCGTAAGCGGG
>PEXO01000435.1 GCA_002779045.1 Elusimicrobia bacterium CG08_land_8_20_14_0_20_59_10
CGGCATGAGAATACGGAGGAACAATGGAAGAAAATAATAACAGTAACCCGGCCCCGGACCCCCAGCCAGCTCCGGTTGCCGGGCAGCCCGCTCCGGCCGCCCAGCCGCCTGCGGCGCGGCCGGCGGCGGAAGCGGGGCAGGCGGGTACCATGCTCTGGCTCAAAGTAATAGCCGTGCTTTACGCGGTCTCCCTGTTCGCGGCGTCAACGGTGATCTACAAGGCGGATGCCGCCAGGAAAACCAGGGAAAAGAAGATGGACTTCTCCAAGTTCGGTTCCCTGGTGAAGAGCAAGAAGGATGCCATAGCCGTGATACCTCTTTACGGCATCATCCAGCAGGCCAATTCCTCTCACTCCTGGGAGCGCGGCAGCGAGCAGACGGCCAAGCTGATAAAGAAGATGGCCGAGAAAAAAGAGGTTAAGGCCATACTGCTGGATATAAATTCCCCCGGCGGTTCCGTGGGCGCGGTGCAGGAGATCTATTCCGCCATACTGCGGGCCAGGCGCGAGACCAAGAAGCCCTTCGTGGCGCGTTTCGGCGAGGTTTCCGCCAGCGGCGGCTACTATGTGGCTTCCGCCTGCGATCTGATAATAGCGCACCCCGGCACCATCACCGGGTCCATAGGCGTTATCTTCAGCGTGAGTGATTTCAACGGCCTTATGAAGAAGGTGGGCATGAAGAACGAGGCCATTAAATCCGGCAAGTTCAAGGATATCGGCTCGCCCATGCGCGAGATGACCAAAGAGGAGCGCGTATTGCTGCAGGCGCTTATCGACGATGCCTATTCCCAGTTCGTAACGGCGGTGTCGGACGGCAGGAAGATGGCGGTGGAGAAGGTGAAGATACTGGCTGACGGGCGTATCTACAGCGGCCAGCAGGCGCTGGCGGCCGGGCTGGTGGACAAGCTGGGCGACCTGCAGGACGCCAAGGACGCTACGGGAGAGCTGGCCAAGATAGGGCGCAATCCCCGCGTGCTTTCCGAGAGCGATCCGTTTGAGAATCTTATCTCGCTGATGGACAGCAAGCTGGGGCTGTTGGGTTCCGGAGTTGTGTCCAAAGCGCTTGAGACATCGCCGCGCCTGGAATACCGCTGGTACGGGCGGTAAAGGAGGAAAAATGAGCTCTTTTAATGTTTTGGCGGAAGTTCTCGCCCGCCCCGCGCTGCTGGCCGGGGAGGAGCGGACCAGGGGCCTTAACCGCACCGGCATCTTCGGCTATTTTGCCGGAACGCTCGGGGCCTTTATGTTCCTGCGGCTTTTCTCAGTAGTTCCCCCGGGAGTGCTCTCCTTCCTCATGGCGTTCGGTTTTGTGCTTGCCGTGAACCTGCTGTTCGCGGCCGTCATGCATGTTTTTATGGACCTTACCGGGGCCAGTGGAAGCGCCGCCAGGCTCTTTACGGCGTTCGGCTATTCGGATTATCTGCTGACCCTTCTGCTTCCCCTGGGCTTCTTCGCCAAGCTCAATTACATAGCCCCGTTCCTGTGTATCTGCCTGTGCCTGGTGCTGGTCATTTGCGTCCGGGTCATGCTGGTAAGGCGCATCTACCCCGTCTCGGTGAATAAGGCCCTGCTGGCGGTGGGGCTGCCATACGCCGCTTTCACGGCCCTGTTCTTCTTTGGTTGCATGTATTCCATGGCCTGGGTCATCTGGCTGCTTATGTGAGCTTATGTCAAAAATACCGCAGGTAAAAGAATTCGACGGGCTGCCGGTGGTCACCGCCGAAAAAATGAAGTACCTTGACCGGAAGGCCTCGCTCGATTACGGCGTCCCCTCGCAAGGGCTTATGGAGAACGCCGGCCGCGCCGTGGCCGAAGAGCTCCTGGAGTTCGCGCGGCAGGAACTGGGAAAGGAACCGCGGGAAATAAACGCCGTTGTCTGCTGCGGCAAAGGCAATAACGGCGGAGACGGCCTGGTGGCCGCCCGCCTGCTGAAGCAGGCCGGGTGCCTGGCAAAGGCTTTTATACTGCCGCCGAAGGACTCCGGCTACACGGAACTGGTGGTAAAGAACCTGCAGGCGGCCAAGGACGCCGGCGTAATAGTGACGATGACGGAGAAGGACAAGCTGGACGACCTTGCGGCGGAGTTCGCTTCGTCCGACCTCCTGCTGGACGCGCTGCTGGGCATAAGCGCCGTGGGCAAACCGGTGGGGCCGGTGCGCCGCCTGATACAGCTTATGAACAAGAGCGGCCGTCCCATAGTGGCGCTGGATATCCCTTCCGGGCTCAGCCCGGATACGGGGCATCACAGCGGGGTGTATATCATGGCGAAGCTGACGCTTACGCTGGGCTTTGCCAAGACCGGCCTGATGGCGGCGCACGCGCAGCCCAATACCGGCAGGATAAAAGTTCTGCAGATAGGCTATCCGCCGGAGCTTATAGAAGAGGCGCGCGGATAAAAAAACGGGGGAATTATGGTAATAGTATTAGCTGACGACGATCAGAACCTGCTTGCGATGCTGGTGCCTCACCTTGAGCACCAGGGCCACACCGTCCTGCTGGCGGCCAATGCCGCGGAGCTGCTGAAAAAAATTAAAGCCACAAGGGTCGACCTCATGATCTCGGATATAAATATGCCGGGGTATGACGGCATCGAGCTCTATACAAAAATACGCGGGATGCCCGAATATGCCGCGACCCCGTTCATACTCTGGAGCGGGCTGGAAAAAGAAAAGGGGGAGGCGCTGGCCCGCAAAGACCCCAAGCTGTGCTTCCTGAAAAAACCTTTCAACATCGCGCTGCTGCAGAAAGTTTTCGACGAGCTGGCGGACCTGCCTTTGTTCGGGGATTTTGATTCCCCGGGCGGGAAACCGGGCCTGAAAATATAAGCGGAAAAACTTCAACGCGTGAGGGGGTAAGCGTCCTTACTTGATGAGCGGGGAAAGTTTCGCGGAGAGTTCCAGCAAATGCCCGCGCAGGCGGGGCTGCTTGCTCTCCAACAGCGGCAGCAGGGTCTTTCGTATCCAGTTGCGCCTGTAATGCTCGTCCTCGTTGGTGTGGCCCTT
>PEXO01000230.1 GCA_002779045.1 Elusimicrobia bacterium CG08_land_8_20_14_0_20_59_10
TCCTTAGTTAGAACGGGAAACAGAGAAGGTGCTGTCCAGTGTAAACGTGACGGTACGCTGAAGCGTGGCCAGGTTCCCGGGAGGAGTCCATTTCCCTGTCAAGCCCACGCGCACGGACATCAGGTCGTTCACCTTTTCAGCGGCTTTCCTGGAGAAAATATTGCTGGTGGTATCCAGGGAACCGGGCAACAGCTTGATCCAAGTGGCGCCGCCCCCGCTGCCGCAGCCGGAGGGATAGGCCAGCGCACCGCAGCAGCCTGAAAGCGGGGAGACGCAGCCTGCGGCCGGCCAAAACGTTTTAAAACCGTAGTAGAAGTCGCTGCCGCTCGCGCAGAATTTATACAGAGTGACCGGAAGCCCGGATTTTAAAGGGTAGCAGCCCGTAAGCTGGTCAACGTTCGAAGCAACGGTCAGTATATTGCCTTTCGCGTTCGTGCCGGGAGCGTCTATGCTCGTGGCCTGGGCCATCACATTGCCTATGGCGCGCATGGCCACGGTGACATTGCCTTTCACCATATTGCCGCGGTAATCCTGGAACAGATGGCGGTTGGCGGTGGCGTAAATGGAAGCCATGGCGGCGGACATGAAGCCGAATAACATCAGGGCCACCATCAATTCTACCAGGGTAAAAGCGTTTCGCGTTTTCATGATCAATCCGGGTACTTCAGGGAAAAGCTCACCTTCTTGCAGTCGGTAAAAGAGCCCCCGCCAAAGCCGCAGTCGTAGACGGCAACGGTATAAGTGAATTTACAGACGGAACTGCCGGAGGAGCAGGTCAGGCAATTCGGATTAAGGACGGGATTGCGCGGATCTCCGGAGGAATAGGGACAGTTCAACAGGGAGGAGATGTCATGGGTGCCGGTAGCAAGAGCCCAGGGATTGAGGGCGCTTGTATCCGCCGTCCATTTCCCGCCATTGGGAACAAAAGCTGTTTCAGTCGGAACCGCGCTGACATAGTTCTTGAGCGTCTCCTGGGCTTTTTTAAACATCATAGCGGCCGCTTCGCGCTTATCCGTCTTGATGGTGGAAACGCTGGTGGAGAGGACTACGGAAAAGACGGCCGTGGCGCTTATCGCGGCTATCATGGTGGCTATCACCACTTCCACAAGGGTCTGGCCTTTTCTTTTATGCATATCCCCCCCTACATCGTGGGACAGGCGGGCGCAGTTCCCAGTTTCTGGCACGCGGCATTGCCGTCTATATAGTAACCCCAGCTGGTATAAACAGCCTTGCGCTTGGCGCAGGCATAGCCCGACCCCCCGCAGGAGCAACTGGTATTGGCGCAGGGGTAATAGGTGTACGACGCCGCGCCCCAGTCCATGCTGGCCACATAGCCTTTTGTGACAAGGGCATGGCTGTTGCTGAGCGCCGTCCCGGTGCCGCAGGCGGTTGACATGGTGCCGCCGGCATTGTCGAGCATGCACATCCTGGTGGCGTTGGCTATCATCACCACCAGGCCCACGGCGGAAGTCGCCATGGAGGTTTCCTTGGTCTTCTTAAACTGGGGAATAGCCACGGTGGCCAGGATGCCGATTATCAATACCACCACCATAAGCTCGATAAGAGTAAAACCCTCTCTTAGCTTTTTCATAGCGCTCCTCCCTCACAGTAACGACCTATCCTCCCCCGCTTGAACCGATCTGCGACAACTGGAAGATAGGCATAAAGATACTCATGACGATGACGGCGATAATGCCGCCGATACCAACCACCAGTATGGGGTCTATTATGGAAGTGAACCGGCGGATAAACTGGTCTATCAGCTCCTGGTAATACTTGGAAAGCACCACGATAATGTCCGGCAGCTTACCGGACTCCTCGCCCATCCACATCATTTCGGTGACCATGGGCGGAAAAATACCAGTCTTCTTGAACGATTCCGAAATGGAGCGGCCGCTGGCAATATCGTTCTTGGCCTTTTTCAGGGCGCCCTGGAAGATCAGGTTCCTTTTGAAGGAGCCCTCCAGCACCGAAACGGCGTTGAGGATGCTGACGCCGCTGCGTATCAGCGTTGACATGGTGGTAAGCATGCGCTCTATCTGCATATTCCTGATCAGCTCGCCTACCAGCGGTATGCCGAACTGCACATGGTTCCAGGTCAGGCGCCCCGGCGGCGTGGCGATATAGGCCCGGGCAGCGAAGATGGACCCGGTGGCGATCACCAGCATCAGGACGAAGTATTTAGTGGCGAAGCCGGAGAACCGGATTATGACGCTGGTGAGGAGCGGCAGCTGCAGGTGGAAGTCGCGGAAAATATCCGCGAAGACCGGGACGATATAGATTATGAAATAGGCGAGCACGCCTATGGACATGGTCATCAGCACCGCCGGGTAGGCGATAGCCGTTATAATCTTTGATTTGATGTTCTCCTGGGCCTCGTTATACGCCGTGATCTGTCGCAGCACCGTGGGGAGTTGGCCGGAAACCTCCCCGGCCTGCACAAGGGAAACCCAGATCTCGTCGAAAACCTTGGGATGTTTCTCCAGCGCCTTGTGCAGAGTGCCGCCGGCCGAAACCTCCTTGGTCACGGCGGTCAGAACAGAGCCGAGAGCCTTGTTGTCGGCGTGCTCGCTCAGCAGGGAAAGCGCCCTGACCAGCGGGATACCGCCTCCTATCAGCGTGGACATCTGCTCGCCGAAAAAAACCAATTCGCGGCCGGAGATGCTCCCGCCGCCGCCCTTCATGTTAAAAACGCCCTTGGCCTTGGCATCCTCGGAATGTATGGAAAGAATGAACAGGCCCTTGTTCTGCAGCGACTGTACCGCCCCGTCCTCGTCATCGGCGGGTATAGCGCCGGTGGTTACGGTGCCCTGGGCATCCTGCACTGTATATATATATCGTCCCATAGGTATTCCCCAAGTATGGTA
>PEXO01000264.1 GCA_002779045.1 Elusimicrobia bacterium CG08_land_8_20_14_0_20_59_10
CTGAAAAAGCGAAGCCGGCGCAGATGAACAGCAGGATAACGGCGTCGGCCATGAACATCTTCCGCTCGCCTATTTTGTCCGTCAGCGCGCCGAAGGCCTGGCGGAAGACCGTTCCCAGGAAATAGGCGACCATTGAAAGTCCGGCCATAAGCGCGGGACTGGCGCCGTAGACGGTGACCAGCACCCAGGGCGCGAAGGTGAGGAAGATCTGCTTGCGCGCGCCGAAAAGGATATTGAGCAGGTAATATAATTTGTACCGGCTGCGCAGCACAAAGCGCTTCCCGGCGGGAAGCGCGTCCCCGGAACCGGTCTTCAGGCGCGCGAACAGAACGGCCGAAGCCACGGAGGCCAGCGCTGCGGCAAGAAACGCCAGCCGGTAGACCCCGGGGCCCGCTGTCTTGGCAAAGAGCCACACCAGGCCGGCGCCCGCGATGGCCGCGAAGTTGGTCATGCCGCTTATCTGGCCCAGCCGCCGCCCCTGCCCCCCCGCTTTGGCCAGGTTCAGCCCCATCACGCTTTCCACCGTCATGAAAAGGTGGCTGCCCGTGCTCCAGAGCAGCATCCAGACCAGCATCAGGTGATAGGACGGGGAGAGGAAGCCCAGCCCGGCCACGCCGACGGCCGTAAGCAGGCTGGTGATCACCGCCCATTGCCGCACCGGCAGCGCCGCCAGCAGCCCGGTGATGAAGATGAGAATGAAGCCGGGAAATTCGCGCGGGAATTCCAGGAAGCCGCGCTGGCCGGAAGTGAGGCTGAACGAATCGTTAAGATAGTTATTGAACGCCGATGAGATTATGCCGGTATTTATGCCGAGGAAGAACACGCCCAGCAGGAAGGCCTTGAGTGCGGGGTCGGCATTGCGCCAGTGCGAAAGCAGTTTGCCCATAGCGGCGTTAGAATATTTCGGCGTATTTCCCGATATCCGGGCTTTTTAAGATCCGGCTCCCGGAGTCTATCAGAATAAATTCAACCTCCTTCTTCTCTTTGACCAGCCCCAGGGCTTTTTCATAGCCGAGCACGAAAAAAGAGGTGGCATAGGCGTCGGCAAGGGCCGGGTCCTGCGCGAACACGGTCACGCTCACCGGGCCCTGCGCGGGATAGCCGGTGGCGGTGTCTATTATGTGGTGATAAATCCGCCCCTCATGAACGAAGAAGTTCTCGTACCCCCCGCTGGTCACCACGGCGCAGTCGCGCTTCACTCTGAATTTCAGGAACAGCCCGCCTTTGGGATCCTTGATGCCGCCGGTCCAGCGCTCCCCGCCTTTGCTTCCCGAATAATACAGGTCGCCGCCCGCGTCCACAACAAAATCGTTCAGCCCCGCCTTCTTCAGTATCTCACCGGCCTTGCCGGCCGCATAGCCCTTCGCGATACCGCCCAGACCGATGGCCATCCCCCTTTTTTTAAGAAAAAGCGTCAGTTCCCTACTGTTAAGCACGACATTGCGGTAATCCACCAGCGCAAGGGCTTTTTCTATCTCCTCCGCGGCCGGCGGGACTTTCCTTTTTTTCACATCCCATAATTTCCCGAGAGGCTTAAAGCTTATATCGAAAGCTCCCCGCGTTTCGGCCGATATCCCGAGGGCCAGCTCCACTACGCGGGCTGTATCGGGAGTTATTTTAACGGGTTTCAGACCTGCATCAGCGGCCGCGGCCGAGACCGGGCTGTCCGCCCGCCACTCGCTCAGCTCCGACTCCAGGCGCGCTACCTCCCCGAAGGCCTTTTCGGCTATGGCCGAGAATTCTTCCCGGCTTTTACCGGAACCGCCGCGGAACGCCTTTATCTTGAAGACCGTCCCCATCAAGACCCTCTGTTTTTCGTAGAAAGCGGGCCCGGCTTCCCCCCCGCAGGAGATAAGGAAAATAAAAAAAAGCGCCGGCAGGCATTTCATGAATTTATCTATCATGAGGCATAGCCTGCGCGCGCTTATTTAACAAGGCCGGAAAAGCCCATAAAGGACATCGCGAGGAGCGCGGCCGTTATCAGGGCGATGGGAACGTTCCTGAAGTATTCGGGGATGTCGGCGAACTCCAGCCGCTCCCGGATACCCGAAAAAATAATGATGGCCAGCGTGAAGCCGATGGCGCTGCAGAAAGCGAAGAAAACCGCCATGACGAAGGAATACTTGTTCTGTATGGCCAGCAGGGACGCGCCCAGGATGGCGCAGTTCGTGGTTATCAGCGGCAGGTAGATGCCCAGCGCCTGGTAAAGGCCGTGGCTCAGTTTCTTTAGCGCTATCTCCACTATCTGCACCAGCGCCGCTATCACCAGGATGAACATTATCGTCTGCAGGTATTCTATGCGGAAAGGGACCAGGATGAATTTATGCAGCAGGAAGGTGATGGCCGTGGACAAGGTCATCACGAAAGTGACGGCCAGCCCCATGCCGGCGGCCGTCTCCAGCTTCTTGGAGACGCCCAGGTAAGGGCAGATCCCCAGGAAACGCGCGAAGATGACGTTATTTATGAAGATCGCGCTGACCATCACAAGGAGGAAATCTTTCATTCAGCCCCCTTTTTCCGGGAGAAATACGTCACAGCGGCTATCATGCAGCCCAGCACCAGGAAGGCCCCCGGCGGAAGCACGAAAATGAGTATCGGCGGGATATCGCCGAGGACAGGGATACCCAGCAGGGAACCGCTGCCGAGTATCTCCCTGATGGACGCGAGGATGGCCAGGGCCAGGGTAAAGCCCAGGCCCATGCCGAGGGCGTCCAGCACCGAAGGCCAGACGCGGTTGCGGCTGGCGAAAGCCTCCGCCCGGCCGAGAACTATGCAGTTGACCACGATGAGCGGGATGAAGATGCCGAGGCTTTTATTGAGCTCCGGCGAAAAAGCCTGTATCAGGGAATCGACGATGGTGACGAAGGTGGCTATGATCACCACGTAGACGGGTATCCTGACCTTGGCGGGGATCTGCTTTGCCAGCAGCGAGATCACCACATTGGAGCCGAGCAGGACGAAGGTGGTGGCCAGGCCCATGCCCAACCCGTTGATAACGGTAGTAGTCACCGCCAGCGTCGGGCACAGGCCCAGCAGGGCCGTCAATACCGGGTTTTCCCGGACAATACCTTTGTTAAATTCTTTCCAGGCGTTCATTTCTTTCTCTCTTGCGGATAGCGCTCCAAAACAAGCTTCAGCCCCCGCTCCAGTATCTCGGTTATGGCCCGGGAGGAGATGGTGGCCGCGGTGACAGCGTCCACGTCCCCCCCGTCCTTTTTAACCTTCCAGTTAAAGCCGTCCAGCTTCCTGTCCTTGAACTGCCGCCGGAAGGCCGGCTCGGTTATCTTATTGCCGAGGCCCGGGGTTTCCTGGTGGGCCAGCACGCTGTAATCGTAGACCCCGCCGGCGGCGGAAACGGCCAGCAGCACCTTTATCCGCCCCGAGTAGCCCTTGTCGCCGGACACCTCCACCGCCACGCCCTTCAGGCCGCCGTCCCTGTCTTTGATCTCAAAATATACCCGCCCGTCCGCGCCGGTGGCCCTGTTTATGTCCCCGTCGGAGAATTCAAAGGGAAAGATCTGGCGCAGGGCCTCTACTTTGACCCTTTCCACAGCTTTCCTGACGGGACCCTCGGTGAGCTTATTGGTCCCGAAGAGCAGGAGCGCGCTGAAAAACCCCGTTAGCGTCAATACAAGGACGGATCTCATTTTAACCGACCTTCCAGTTCTTACTGTTGGAATAGGAGTCCCACCTGTCGATGAGCGGAACAAAGGCGTTCATTATAAGGATGGCGAAGGAAACCCCCTCGGGGTAGCCCCCGAACAGCCTTATGACCGCCGTAAGCAGACCGCAGCCCAGGCCGAAAACAAATTGTCCGCGCTTCGAAACGGGACTGGTGACCATATCGGTAGCCATGAAGAAGGCCCCTAGCAGCAGGCCGCCCGTCGCCATATGGAACAGGGGCGAGGCATACACGGACGGGTCTATCAGGTAGAAGACGCCGGTAAAAGCGAAGACCATCCCTATGAAACTGAACGGTATTATCCAGGTTATATACCTCTTCCAGAAAAGGACAGCCGCGCCCAAGAGCAGCGCCAGGCCGGAGGTTTCGCCGAAACTGCCGCCTATGCCGCCGGAGAAAGCCTGCCACAGGGACATCGAAGAGAGCGCCTGCAGGCCCTCGGTCTTAAGTATGCCCAGCGGCGAGGCCGCGGTCTGGGCGTCCACCGCAAAAGGAACGGGCCAGCTGGTCATGGCGACGGGGAAGGAGATCAGCAGGAATACCCGCGCCGCCAGGGCCGGGTTGAAAATATTGAAGCCCAGCCCGCCGAACAGCTGCTTGACTATGACGATGGCCACAAAGGCGCCCAACGCCGCCATCCAGAGGGGCAGGTTGGAAGGCAGGTTCAGCGCCAGCAGAACACCGGTAAGGACGGCGCTCCCGTCGAGAAAGGTGGGCTCCTGCTTCCTGACGCGGTTGAACAGATATTCGAACCCCGCCGAGGAGAATACGCACACCAGCAGCAGCGCCAGTATGCGCGGCCCGAAATAATATACGGACGCGCCTATGGCCGGCAGCAGCGCGGCGGACACGGTATACATTATCTTTTCTATGCTGTCCTCTTCCCGCACATAAGGCGGATAGGAGGCTAGAAGTTTGGAATTTTCCATCTTTAATTACCGCTTTTCACGGCTCTCTTTTTGATATCGGCGTTTATGGTTTTCGCGTACTTAATCCAGTGCACCAGGTCCCTTTTGGAGGGGCAGACATACGAGCAGCTGCCGCACTCCATGCACTGGGAAAGCCCGTACTCCGCGGTCTTTTCGGTCTCTCCCTTCTGCGAGAGATTGCCCAGCACCCAGGGCTTCAGGCCCGCCGCGCAGACTTCCTCGCAGCGTCCGCACCTTAGGCACGGACGTTCTTTGGCTGCGGCGATCCGGTCTTCTTTAATGAAAAGCACGCCGGAGGTGGTCTTGGTCACCGGCACTTCAAAGCTGTACTGGGCCTTCCCCATCATCGGCCCGCCGGAGATGAGCAGATTGGTCCTTTTCAGGCCGAGCCCGCCGCAGTGCGTGACGAGATCGGAGAACATGGTCCCGATGCGCGCCCTGACGTTCTTTCTTTTCTTTATGGCGTTCCCGGAAACGGTCAGCACCCTGTCTATCAGCGGCCGGGTCCTGCAGACGGCGCCGTACACGGCCGCGGCGGTAGCCACATTGCTGACCATGCAGCCCACGTCGAAGGGCAGCTGCCCGTTGCCGACGCTGCGCCCCGTAACGGCGTTTATGAGCTGCTTTTCCCCGCCCTGCGGGTACCTGGCCTTGAGGGTCACCACCTGGAAGCCGTAGGGAGCGGCTTTTTCCGTCATCAGAGCGATGGCGTCCGGCTTGTTCTCCTCTATGCCCATGACGACGCCAGCGCCTTTAAAAAAAGAGGAGATTATCGCCAGGCCCTTCAATACCTCGTCCGTATTCTCAAGCAGCAGGCGGTGATCGGCCGTCAGGTACGGCTCACATTCCGCGCCGTTAAGGATAAGTGTGTCTATTTTCTTGTCTTTCGGGGGCGAAAATTTTACGTGCGCGGGAAAACCGGCGCCGCCCATGCCCACTATCCCGGCGTTCTTTATGCGGAGCAGCTTCTCCTCCGCGGGCAGGACGTTAAAATCCTCTTCCGGCGTGTTGAGGCCCTCCAGCCATTCGTCCTTACCGTCGGGCTCTATGAAGATCGTCTGGGCGAACTGCCCTCCCGGATGGGGGTGTTTTTCTATCTTTTTCACCTTGCCGCTTGTCGGCGCGTGAATGCGGGCGCTCACAAAACCGTCCGCCTCACCGATGCACTGGCCTTTCTTAACTTCATCGTTAACGGCCACAAGGGCTTTCGCGGGCTTGCCGATATGCTGGAGCAGCGGCACCGCCAGGAGCGCCGGCACCGGCATCTCCTCGATGGGGCTGCCGCTGGTGAACTTATTCTCTTCCGGGTGTATCCCGCCGGACCTAAATGTTTTCATCTGTATTCTCTCTGGTTGGATCGGTCTCCCGCACCTAGCCGGCTTTCCCGGGGGGCGGCCCGGGCTCATGCCCGGCAGGACCTGCGCAATTAACGGGGCAGGACGGGCAACCGGGGGTTTTTTCCTCCGGCTTGACCGGCACGGGCTTAATGTCGTATTCGGTCAGGTGTATGCACTTTACCATGCGGCAGGCCGCAACGCAATCCCCGCAGGAAACGCATTTCGCGTCATCGATAACCGCGCAGAAATTCTCGACTTTTACCGCGCCGTATTTGCAGGCTTTAACACAGAGCCCGCAGGCGATGCAGCCGTTGGAGCAGTACTTCCTGGTGGCCGCCCCTTTATCCTCCGACCGGCAGGCGACGAGGAATTTCTTTTCCCGCTTCTCCGTCATTTTCAGGACGCCCTGGGGGCACTTGACGATACAGAGCCCGCAGCCGATGCACCGCTGGTCGTCCACCACTATCAGCCCGTCTTTTATCTTCAGGGCGCCGTATTTACAGGCGGAAACGCAGGACCCCAGCCCCACGCAGCCGTAGCCGCACTGCTTGAGGCTGGGCAGGATCTGCATGGCCGCCCAGCAGTCCCTGATGCCTTTATACTCTGCCAGGAATTTGGTGGTCTTCCCGCTGCCGTTGCACAGGGCAACACAAACGACCGGTTTTGCCTCATCAAGCTTGATGCCCAGAAGCCTGCCCAGCTCATAGCTCAGCTCGCTCCCGCCTACGGGACAGATCTTCGAGGGATCCCTCTTCTTCACCATGTTCTCGGCGAACTGGGCGCAGCCCGGGTAGCCGCAGGCGCCGCAGTTGACTCCGGGCAGCATCGCCGTCAGCGTATCGATAAGGGGATCGCGGTTTACGTGAAATTTTTTTGAGGCCCACAGGATAGCCAGGCCGAGAATGAACGTTATCGCGCTTAAGCTTAGTATCGGTACGAATATTTCCATCATATGGCTCTTAGCAGGACTGCGCCCGCCTTGCGTGACTGAGAACGCCTTGTCACCGCCGGGCTATCTAAACGCGGCCTATGTGTCCCTTATATTATAGCGGTATTGAAGTTGCTTAACAATTTAAAACCACGAACACTCATGCCTCCGACCTTCCCCCGATAATTCGGACCGGATGAGGTGGTAAAGTTAAACGGTGCCCGGAAAAGCATCCGTTCGTATCAGGTCAAAGTCTTCCAAAAGGGCAAAAAAGACACGCAGCAGGCCCGCGCAGCACCCCGCTCTTACGCAATAGGTGAAGGATATAAATCCCGGCACCTTTTCGATTTGGAGATAAACTGCCTTCTAGCCTGTAACTACACTGGTCCGGAATGTGCCGGTTAAGAGTTTGTATAATAAACAGATTAATATGGCACCGGAACGAGAAAGGCCAGAGCTGCAGCCGAAACCGGCGGGACCCTCCGGCAGCATTCCCATGCCGGGCCCCGGCGAACGCGTCCCCATGCCCGCCGGGCCCGGCAGCGCGCGGCGCCGGGCCGGAGAAAAGAGCGCCGGCCGCTTCGGGCTGGTCGCGGCGGCGATACTGACCGCCGGGCTGGCGGCCGCCATGGTCTTCAAGGGAGATTTCCGCCAGGCACAGCAGGCCGCGCCGCCGGCCCCGACGGCGGTGGAGGTCGGCGTAGAGGGCCCCCTGGCCACAGCGCCCCCCCCCGCTGCCTGCCGCCGAACTGCCTTCCTCCGGGCTGCCGGAAAGCCTGCCGACGCAACCGGCCAGGCCGGCGCCGAACAGTTTCTCCAGCCCGCCGCCCTTTTTCAGCTCCGAAGAAGACCAGGCCGTACCGAAGGTCTCCGCCCTGCAGCCTTACAATGCTGCGCCGGAGGCCTCCCGGCAGCCCTCCTCCGCCCGGACCGTGCTCCCGGCCGCGAACCGGCTGATCCCGCGCCTGCAGCCTAACCGGACAAACGCGTTCCCCCGCGCGGGCGGCGGGCCGGCCGCTGCGGCCGCGGCGGTTCCCTGCACCAGCTGCAAAGGCGCCGTTTCGGGAACCAAGACCAGCACCTCGCTCCAGGGCGGCCCGTCATATACGCAGAACGAGATCACTACTACCTACGCGGGCGTCTGCGACGGGAAGTACGTCTACGACTATGCGAACGTTACCACCAACAAGACGATAGGGATGGAAGTGCGCACCAGCGGCGGAGAGTCCTGGACCTTCACGCTGAAGCCGGGCCAGAAGACTAGTATTAAAAGTTCCACCGAGTTCACCAGCGGCACTTACGAAAACCTCAGGGCAAGCGAGGTTATGAACTAGCCATGAGCCCCGAACCGGAAAAAGCGGCAGCCGCCCCTAAGAGCGAAACAGCCGCCGCCCCGGCGCCGGTCCCCGTGCCTTTCTTCGGCGGGAAGCCGGCGGGAAAAGGCCACGGGCCGTCGGACCCGGGCGAACCCTATACGCCCATGCCGGACTTCTCCCGGCCCGCCCGCCCCCGGTGGGTGTACGCGGCGGCCGCCCTTCTGCTGGCGCTGGCCGCGGCGGTCGGACTGCTTTTTCTGCGCGGTCCCGCCGCGGCGCCGGCTGCGCAACCGGCCCCCATAACGGCCCCCGCGGCGCCGGGGCCGGGCAACTAAGATGAAAATGCACCCGCTATTTACGCTGATGGTCGTGCTGGGCATAGTAACCGGCATGTATTCCGTTTATAATATCTTCCCGGTCAGCATGCCGCTCATCTTCGTGGCCAGCCTGGCCGGTTTTTTCATACGGCTCAACCAGTTCATACAGGAGAAAAAGAAGCAGACCGACGCCGGCGCCGCCATCGACTTTACGAAGCTGCGCGCCAGACAGTTCTCGTTCTTCGGCGACTGGATCAAGGAGAACGTCCGCGGCCATGACCCCGTCACCGACCACGTAGTGGGCCACATTCAGCAGGGTCTCGCCGTGGCCGCGCCGGGCCAGGTGCTGGGGGCTTTCCTGCTGCCCGGGCCCACCGGCACCGGCAAGACCTTCCTGGCCGAGATCGTGGCCAAAGCCCTTTACAAGGAGAGCGAGCCGGTGCTGCTGTCCATGAGCCAGTACAAGGCGGCGCAGGACGTGTTCACGCTGATAGGCCCGCCGCCGGGCTACCAGGGCTACGAGATAGGCGGCGCGCTCACGCGCCCGGTACTGGAGAACCCGTACCGGGTAGTGATCCTCGACGAATTCGAGAAGGCGCACCAGGACGTGCAGCACTGCTTCTACGACATCCTGGACAACGCGCAGTGCTACGAAAAAAGTTCCGGCAAGAAGGTGTATTTCGGCGCCTGCGTTTTCTTCGCCACCTGTAACTGCGGGGTGGACGCCCTGCGCAAGATCTGGCAGGGAACGCCCGACCCCGCCCTGCGCACCGGGCGCGCCCGCGAGGCCATGGCCCGCGAGGGCTTCGAGCGGCCGCTGCTGGCCCGCTTCACCGACATCCTCCTGATGGACCAGCTGTCGCCGGTGGAGATAGCCGAAGTGGCCTGCCTGCAGATAGCCAAGCACTGGCGCCAGTACGGCATAGAGGTGGAGTACACCTCCCCCGAGGTCCTGGTGGAGGCCATCCGGCGCAATATAGAGTTCCAGGACTACGGCGTGCGGCAGCTGGCCGGCCTGATAAGGGAAATTACAACCCCTTCCATAGAAGAGGCGCGCCGTACCGGTTCCACCCGGGTACGGCTGGAGCTGGACAAGAATACCGGCGAGGTGATGGTAAGCCTATGAGCGCCGATCCTAAAATGTCCGTGTTCGAAGACGTCTGGATGCAGGTCTTCTCCCTGCTGCTTATAGTTTCCGGCATCTTCTCGCTGCATTATATGCTGCGCCCGGCCCAGGCGGCGCCGCAGCCGGTACTGCCGGCGGCGCTGCCGGCCGCTGTTCAGCCCGCGCTGGCACGCCCGTCGGCTCCCGCCGCGGCGGCGCTGCCGCCGGAGACGGCGGCCAAAAAGCCGGATGTGCCCAAGGGGCCGGGCCGCTGGGTGGTAGGCAATGACGGCGGCCCAGGCATTAACTGCTCGTCGCTGGGCGACGCGGTCGCCCGCGCGGCCGACGGCGACTCCATAGTGGTGCGCCCGGGCGCCTACGAGGTCAGCGTGCTCACCTCCAAGTCCCTGACCATCTCCGGCGGAGGACGCTCGCCGGAGGAAGTAAAACTGACGAACCCGATAAATCCCACGTTCGCCGTCTCCGGCGGCCGGGTGGTGCTGCAGAACCTCACCCTCGCCAACACCAGCCAGGTGGACTACTGGGCGCTGTCCGTATCGCGGGCCGCGCTGGTGCTGCTCAACGTCAACGTGAGGTCCTCGGGCAAGGGCGTAAGGGTGCTGGGCGCGGACCTGGAGGCCTCGGACTGCGAATTCGAGGCCGGCGCCGCGCTGTCCATTTCCGGTAAATCCAAAGTGAAGCTCACCGGCGTTTCTATGACCGGCCGCGTTATAGGCGTCAGCGTGCAGGACTCCTCGGCCGACCTGCAGGTGGACGGTTCGCGCATTTCCGGCGGCGGCGGGGCCGGCCTCAGGGCTTTAGACGGCGCCTGGGCCAAAGTCAGCGGCACCACCATCTCCGGCAACCGCTACGCGGGCATTATGGTCGCTTCCGGCGCGGAAGTGCGCGTGTCCAACTCGAAGATAACGGGCAACGGCGAGTGCGGGGCCTATATCGAGGAGAACGGCAAGCTGGTGCTGGAGAAGGTAACCCTGACGCGCAATAAGTGCGGGGTAGGCTTCGCCGGCGCCGGCAGCCTGGAAGCGCACGGCAACAAGTTCGCCAATAATACGCTGGGCGCGGTCGCGGTCAGACCGCTGCAGGGCGACAAGGCCCTGATAACCGGCTCCGGCAACTCCGGGCTGCTGGTGCCCGGAGAAAAGCGCCCGGCCGCGAAGAAGCGCGCCTCCGCGAAGGCCGGGAAAAGATAGGCGGAAGAACCAGCGGAGTAACGGGAGAATTATGAGCGACCTCAACAACATGACGGACTGGGAAAAGCTGCGCGCGCTGGTCAGCGACTCCAAGCTGGAGAACAAGAGCCGCACCGTGGACGAAAAACTGCTGCTTAACCACCTGAAATCGCGCATCAAGGGCCAGGACGAGATCGTCTCCGACGTCGCCCGCCTGATACGGCTCAGTTGGGAGAAACAGGAGCGCACCCGCCCCATTTGCAGCCTGCTGCTGCTGGGCCCCACCGGCACCGGTAAGACCGAGATGGCCAAGGCCCTGGCCGAATACCTTTACGGCAGCGAGAAGGACATGCTCCGCTTCGATTGCTCCGAACTGAGCAGCCCGGATATGGCCAAGAGCCGCCTGACCGGCTCCTCGTCCGGGTACAAGGACTCGGAGTCCGGCGGCCAATTGACGCGCCCGATCATGGCCAACCCGCGCCGGCTGATCCTTTTCGACGAGGTGGAGAAGGCTCACCCGCTGGTGTTCGACCTGCTGCTGCAGCTTTTGGGCGACGGGCGCCTGACCGAGCAGAGCACCGGCAAGACGGCCGATTTCACGCAGACCATAGTGGTGCTGACCAGCAACGCCATCGCCGAGGAAGCGGCCAAGGCCACGCAGGGCATGACCGACTACCGCGAGATCCTCAACGCCATCAAGACGCTGCTTTCCGAGGGCGGGACCTTCCGGCCCGAGGTCATGGGCCGCATAGACAAGGTGTACCTGTTCAAGCCGCTTTCCGGAATGATAGTGGCGGAGATAGCGCTGCTCAAGATAGCCCGGCTGGGGAAGGAATACGGGATGACCGTGGAATTCGTGGCGCCGGAGCTGCTCTTGCAGGCGCTGGAAGCCAACCTCAAGGTGAGCCGCTTCGGCATCCGCGAACTGGAGCGCATTCTTTTCGACTTCTTCGCCGAGCAGCTGGTAACGATGCGCGAAAAGAAAGTGAAAGCGGTCTCGTTCCGCCTGGGCCCGGACGGCAAGATAGTCTGCTATCCCGCCGGGCAACAGGACTCGGCCCAAGCCGGCAAATAAGGCCGCGCCGCCGCAGGCCCAAAAACTATGCAGAACG
>PEXO01000206.1:0-11634 GCA_002779045.1 Elusimicrobia bacterium CG08_land_8_20_14_0_20_59_10
AGGTCCACGGCATAGGTTACGGGGTCGAACAGGCTTACCACGCGTATGTAGGGGGCGGCGGCGGCCAGGTCGAACAGGGCGCCGCTGAAGAAGAACATGGGCCAGGTGAGGAAGCTCATCACCAGGCCGAAGCCTTCCATCGATTTCATGCGGGCGCCTATCGTGAGGCCCAGGTTGGTTAGCATGTACGAGATCGGCACGGCCGCGGCGAGGGACAGGAGTATCTTCGCCGGGCTGAGCGGTATTATCAGCAGGGCGCCGATGAGCACCAGCAGCGCGGTCTCGATGATGGCGCCCAGCATGCCCCCGGCGGATTTCCCTATGAACAGCGTCGTGCGCGAGATGGGGGCGGCCAGGACTTCTTTGAGGAAGTCGAGGCGCTTGTCCCAGATTACATAGAGGCCGTAGGTGATGGAGGTGAAGAGTATCACCATGGCCATTATGCCGGGGAAGATGAACTGCTGGTAGGTGTAGCCGGCTACCGGGCTGACGCCGCCGGCCATACCCTTGCCCATTACGAAGAGGAAGAGCAGCGGCGAGACGAGTATGGAGACTATGCGCTCTTTCTCGCGGAAGTAGATCTTGGCTTCGCGCAGCAGCAGGGCGTAAATGGCGTTGAAGTTTAACATAAAGTGCAAACTGTAACTGTCCTTTGAGACAGGGTTCGTGCCGCCCGGGGGCTTACCCTGCGCACCCGGGAAGAGGAAACCCAATGCCTGCGGCAGGTGCCGTATCAGGGCCTATGGCCATCAGACGGCCTTGCGTCGGTTTCCCCCCGCCTTGGGAATTTATGGCTATTCTCCCGGCCTTTCATCTCTTCGTCGCTTTATGGACCGCTATGCGCTCGAACATGGTCCCGGCTTTTTCTTCGGCGTCGTCGCTTATCTGCTGGCCGGCGAATTTCAGGAAGACGTCGTCAAGGGTCACGCGGCGCACTTCTACTTCGGCTATTTTCCCGCCGGCATTGAGCAGGGCGTGCAGGTTGGCGGCTGAGTTGGTTATGCCTATCTTGCAGCGGCCGTTTTCGCGTTCCACGCTGTTGACGAAGGGCAGCGCCTTCAGGGCGGCTTCGTCTATTTCGCCTGTGAGGAATACCAGGTCCTGTCCCACTTTCTTCTTCAGCGCTTCCGGGGTGTCCAGCTCTATTATTCTGCCCTTGTTAATTATCCCTATGCGGTCGGCCAGGCTGTCGGCTTCTTCCATGTAATGGGTGGTAAGTATGATGGTGGCGTTATTGGATTCTTTCAGTTTCCGGATATGTCCCCAGACCGCCTTGCGGCTGGCCGGGTCCAGGCCCAGGGTGGGCTCGTCGAGAAAAAGAATTCCGGGGCCGTGTATCAGGCCGCGGGCTATCTCCAGCCTGCGCCGCATGCCCCCGGAATAGGTCTTTACGAAACTGTCCGCCCGGTCCGTCAGGTTCACCATCTTCAGCATTTTCTCTATCATGCCGGGGATGCGCGCGCGCGGCATGCCGTAGAGCATGGAATGCAGGTAAAGGTTCTCGCGCGCGGTCAGCAGGTCGTCCACGCTCGGCTCCTGGAAGACAATACCGATATTGCGGCGCACTTCCAGTGGTTCCTTGATTATGTCCCGGCCGGCCACGCTCGCCGTGCCCGACGTGGGACTTGCCAGGGTGGCCAGCATGCTTATAAGGGTGGTCTTGCCGGCGCCGTTAGGTCCCAGCAGGCCGAACACTTCCCCCTCTTTAATCGCCAGCGAAATTCCGTCCACCGCGGTCACTTCCGCGTAGCGCTTCACCAGGTTTTCGGTTATTATCGCGTTCATGGGCGTGACCGTCTTATTTCAGCGCCTCCCGGAAGAAGCAGGCTATCTTGTTTTCATACTGCGCGCCGGCATTGTCCCGGTTGCCGCCGTGGGTGCCGCCTTTGACCAGCCACACTTCGGCGGCCGGGTTGGCGGCTTTGATCTTCAAGGCGTTCTCCGGCGGTACCTGCGTGTCCGCGTCGCCCTGCACGATAAGCACGGGCGTCTTAAGCCCGGACGCGGCGCGTGCGGGGCTAACCGAATTTATATTTACTCCCATCAGCACCAGGCTCCAGCCCTTCATCACGAAAAGCAGGGGCCTGCGCAAAAGGCCGAAGCTGCTGAAAATATAGTCCATTTCTTCCGCCAGGTCCGCGAAAGGCGCGTCCAGCGCGCGCGCTCTTATGGCCGGGTTCCGGGACAACAGTACGGTGGCGGCGCCCATGGAAAAGCCGAAAGCGCCTATAGCTCCGCCCAGGCCGCGGCTTTTCAGGAGTTCCACGGCGGCGTCTATGTCCCGCACTTCGCGCGCCCCGCCGGTGGAGAAGAAACCCGCGCTGCGGCCGGTGGCCCTGAAGTCGAAATAAAGCAGGTTGAAATCTTTCGCGAGGAAGGAAGTCAGCCGCAGCACGTCGCCCTTGTCCATCGGGTAGCCGTGGCAGATAATTACCGACTTCTTGCTGGTCTTATGCGGTATGAACCAGGCGTCCAGGTTTATGCCGTCGGCGGTGTGTAATTTCATCCCTTCCGCCGCCAGGCCGAGGCTGCCGGGGTCGATGCTGGAAAGAAAGCGTTTTGGGTGGGCGTAGAGCCAGAAAAAGACGAAGCCGGCCGCGGCGGCGATGAGCGCCGGATAAAGAAGCAGGCGCCAGGCTACCTTAAAAGCGAGGGAATAATTCATTGTTTTACCGTCCTCATCGGCACGAAGTTTACCCCGCAGATATCCTCTCGCGATATGTTCCCACCCTGCCTGCGCAGCCGCACCAGGGTCTGCGCGCCTTCGGGGCCGATGGGGAGGACCAGCCTTCCGCCGTCCCTGAGCTGCAGCGGCAGCGCCGGGGGTATCACGGCGGGAGCGCAAGCGGCTAGTATCGCGTCGAACGGGGCTTTCTCCGGCAGGCCGTCCGCTCCGTCGGAGACGGAAAAGGAGATCCCCGCATAGCCATGCTTTTCCAGCCTGGCTTTAGCGGTTCCGGCCAGTTCAGGGCAGATCTCCACGGTGAAGACCTCCCCGGCCAGTTCGGCCAGCACTGCGGTCTGGTAGCCGGAGCCCGTGCCTATTTCCAGTACGCGTTCCGTTCCTTTCAGCTCAAGGAGTTCGCTCATCAGCGCCACCATATACGGCTGTGAAACGGTCTGTTCCTGCCCTATGGGCAGCGGGTAGTCCTCGTAGGCGCGTGTTGCCAGGTCTTCCGGTACGAAAAGATGGCGGCAGACTTTGCGCATGGCGGCCAGCACCCGCGGATCCTTTATGCCCCGCTTCTCTATCTGTTCCTTTACCATTTGCACGCGGACAAAGTCCACGTAGGCGTCGTATCTGGGTCCTAATATCTTCTCTATCATTTTGCCTTTCAGCGTTACGCTTCCTTAGCCGGAAAAACCTTCGTATTCGCGCCAGGCCGGCACCGGGGCCGGAACGCAAAACGCGCTCGGCCACACCGTGGCCTCGCTCTGCCTCATGCCTCGGCGCCATGCAAGCCCCGGCCTTCGGAAGGTTTTGCTAACCCGGCCCCGGTGCCGGCTCGGCGACCCGCCACGCGGGCTTGCGCAGCTCCGGGGCCGAGCGCGTTTTGCGGTCCGGTCCACACAGCTTACCTCCCGGCAGCCCTTACCAGAGTCCTTTTCTCACCATGAAGCAGGCCGTTATCGTCTTTATGCCGTAGGCCGCGGCTTTCTCAACAGCCGCTTCTGATTCCGAGCCCGGCTGCATCCAGACCGTCTTGATCCCGAGTCGATTGCATTCCTCTATTATCTTTTCCGTGGCCGCCGGCGGGACTACGGTTACTACCAGGCCGGGCTTTTTCTCCATCTCCGACAGGTTCTTGCATATATTGTGGCCCAGGACAAAGCCGCCTTTGGGGTTCACTCCCGTCACCGGGTAGCCGGCTTTCAGCATATCCCGGAAGATCTTGTGGCCGTACTTCGAGGCGTCGTCGGAAACACCTATCACCGCGATCGGTCCGTATTCATCGATATTGGTCATATAGCTCAATCCTCCAGCCGTCCGAAATCTCCGCGCAGGCGTTCTTCCCAGGCGGAGAGCCTGGGAAAGTGATAGAGCTCCAGCCCCAGCGAAAATACCGCCAGCAGGTAGAAATCCGCATAGCCGCCGGTGAGGATGAACAGGATAAGCCCGGAGACGGCCGGCAGTTCGCATATCGCGGCGCGGGTGACAGCAAACTTCGTCAGGAGCTGCGCTGTCTCCTGCGGGGTTTCCTTCTTCGCGGCGGCGGCGCGCGCCGCAAACTTCAATACGGCTAAAGCCGATACGCCCATTATGTAGAATAAGTATTTCAGCGCGTAGGCCCCCGGCGGGGAGACGGGCGGCTGGTGATTGAAGCGGCGCAGCGCTTCCACCACCACCGTGTAGAAAAAAATTGCCGTTATTATGGAGCCGGAAGTGATGGCCGCGGCCAGATACCTTTTACGCAGTTCCGTCCTGGTCATAGGCGTTTCAATGGTTTCGATCATAAGCCCCAGTTCTCAAGCTCGCCCAGGAAGGCGTAGTCGGTAAGGTCGAACTGTATAGGGGTAACGGAGATATACCCGGCCCGCAGCGCGTTAAGGTCGCTGCGCTTATCCGTATCTTCCGGTTTATAATCCCCGGTCATCCAGTAGTAGGTCTGGCCGTGCGGATCGGTGCGCTTGTCGAACCAGTCGTTAAAACAGGTCTTGCTCTGCGTAGTGACGCGCACTCCTTTTATGCGCCCGTCCGGGAGATGAGGGATATTTACGTTCAGCAGGGAGCCCGGCGGCAGTTTTTTATTTTTCATCATACCAGCCAGTTTGACGGCGAAAGCCGCCGCGGGGCGGAAATCCGGCGTTACAAAAGTATCCAGGGAAACGGCAAGGGAAGGGATACCCAGCAGCGCCCCCTCCGTGGCCCCGGAGACCGTGCCGGAGTAAAGAATATTGTAGGCCTGGTTGCCGCCCAGGTTGATGCCGGAGACCACCAGGTCCGGCCTTTTCTTCATTATGGCCTTTATGCCGAGCTTCACGCAGTCGGCCGGGGTGCCGCTGGCCGCATAGCCGAAAAAACTGCCGTTGCGCTTGGCCGTGACCACACGCAGCGGGTCGGTAATGGTTATGGCGTGGCCCACGGCGCTGCACTGGGTGTCCGGGGCCACCACGGTTATATTGCCGAACTTCTTTAAAGCGTCGGCCAGGACATAAATGCCTTCGGCGTATATCCCGTCGTCGTTGGTTATAAGTATTTCCATAAAATATATCAGCCGCCGGTTTTTGAAAGACTGACCTTGAACGCCGCCTGCGGACCCGCTTTGGCGGAACCCGGCAGCACCGGCGCATTGGCGTCGCGCAGCGCCGAGTAGGCCGGCGAGAGTATCTCCACGCCGGCGGACGCGAACTTATCCTGGATGTTCTGGTGGATGGCGGAATAGGTCTTTGCCATGGCTTCGGGGCGGTCGGTGTAGACGTTCAGCTCATAGGCCACGTTGTAGTCGTTAAGTGCCGTCTGCAGCACGAAAGGCACGGGTTCTTTCATTACCCCCTCGGCGGCCGCGCCGGCGGCGATAAGCAGTTCATTCACTTTCGGCCAGGGCACGTCGTAGCCCAGGGTCACGGTGGTATTGAGTATCAGCCCTTCCTTTTCCGACAGCGAGCTGTAATTGATTATGTGGCTGCCCAGCACCATGGCGTTGGGAATGGTCACGTTCACGTTCTTTATGGTCCTGATGCGGGTGATAAGCAGCCCTTTCTCGGTCACGTCCCCCATGGTGTCCACTATCTTTACCCTGTCCCCTATCTTAAAAGGCCGCATATAGGTAAGTATAACCCCCGCCACGGCATTGCCTATGGCGGAGGAAGAGCCCAGCGAGAACAGGACGCCGAGGAAGACCGAGACGCCCTTGAAGGCCGGCGAATCGGAGCCGGGCAGGTAAGGGAAGATTATTACCAGCGAAAAAGCCCAGGTCACGAAGCGCAGGATCTGGAAGGTGGGCAGCGCCCAGTCGGGGTAGAAGCCTGGGAAGGAGATCCTCCCGCTCTGCACTTCCGTGGCCACCGCGTTTAGCAGGCGCAGGAAATAATGCACGCAGACTATGGTTATGCCCACGAAGATGAGGTCCGGGATATAGGCCAGGAAAGCAGTGATCAGCGAGTAAACCGGGTGCAGCACATAGCCGAAAAGTTTTTCGGCGTAGCCCCGGGTCCAGGGAAAGAAGCTGAAAAGGATGGGCAGGTAGATGTAGATAAGCAGCAGATGCAGCAGCAGGCGCAGGCCTTTAAGCCCGGCCTCCAGGAACTCGGTTATGCGCTCGGCGGGGAAGATCTCGAACTCCTGCAGTTTTATGCCCTTGACCGATCTTCCGGCCCAGGGCGCCAGGCCCGCTTCCACGGAGTGATAGGCGCGGTTTATGAGCCTGAAGGCAAGAATAAAGACGGCTGTCGCCAGCAGGGCGAAGGAAAAACCCAGGACCAGGCTTTTCAGCGTGTACCCCTTCCGGTATTCGCCGACCGCCGCCCTGATGGCTGCGGCGTGCGCGGCGGCCAGTTCCTTGCGGTTCGTCCCGGCGGCGCTGGCGTCCTTGTCAGTTACGGCCATTATTATGAAATCGTCCAGGGCTATCTCGCTGGCGGACCCGCTTTCCACCACGGCTATGCGCCCGGCGTCGGCCGCGCGTTCAAGGGCTATCTTGTTTAGGCGTTCTTCCACCAGCCGGGCGCGGTCCTCCGTGGAAAGAGAGAATAGCCGGGAGCGGAGCACCAGCACGACCTTCCCGTCAAAAGTGACCGGGGCGGTGGAGACCGCCGGCGCAGCCGGCATGGCCGCGGCCGGGGCCGCGAAAGCGAAAAGAAGCGAAAGCAGTGTCGTATTTACCATTTCAGGCACCGGTCCTTGTAATTAACGTGTTTCTCCTGCGGGGTCTGGTCCGCTTTCATTGCCGGGAACTTTACCGCCCGAAAGCAGGGCGCAGGGAAAATGGCGGAACAAGTCGGCGGCCCGGAGCTCACCGCCGGCTTCGAGCTGTTTCCCGGAAAGGGTTTCGGTCCAGGAGCCGGGCAGGCCCGGGGGCAAAAGCAGCCGGGTGTCCTTCCACAGGTTGCCCAGGGGCGCGGCGCCTTCGGCGGTAAGGCCTGAAACAAAGCGCGGCGCCGCCACAAGGACATGCCTGTCCCCCAAAGAGCGGGTAAAAGCGATAAGGCTTTCCTTGTATGCCCCTTCCGCTGCCAGCGGAGTATAGCCGCCTTTTTCAAAGACCTCCCGCAGTTCGCGCCTTACGGCGAGGGCGCGCCAGGCGAGGAACAGCTTGGCCCTGCCCGATGGCAGGTCGGCGAGCAGGTTCGCCAGCAGCTTTTCCGGCGCGCCGGGATGCTCCGTTTCTATGGCCGCCAGCATTTTTTCCCTTGCCGCAAAATCCACCGGGCGGCGGTTGTCGGGGTCCACCAGGCTGAGGTCCCAGAGCTCCGCCCCCTGGTAAAAGTCGGGCAGGCCCGGCGCCGCTATCTTCAGCAGCGTCTGGGACAGCGAATTGAAAGCGCCGTAAAAGGCGATCTTCCCGCGGAAGCGGTTGAAATCCTCCAGGAAGCGGTTCTCGGGCAGTTCCGCCAGGGCTTTGTCAATAAAAGTCGCAAGGGCCTCTTCGTATTCGGTATCGGGCTTTATCCAGTTAGTGTTTATCTGGGCTTCCCGGGCCGCTTTTACCGAGTAGGCTTTCATCCGGCCGGAAAAGTCGTCCGCCCCGGGGCCTTCGAAAGGACAGGCTCCCAGCAGGGACTGGTAGATCAGGTACTCGTCGTTACGGTCCGGCATTTCCGCGCCGGAGGCCCTGCGGCGTTTTTTCGACAGGTTGAGCTTGGCCCAGAACTGCAGCCTCGTGTTCCATTCTTTCGGCATTTCGGACAGCACGTTTATGCGGGCCCGGACATCCTCGGCGCGCTTGGTGTCGTGCGTGGAGGTGGTGTTCATGGTAAGCGGCCAGGCTTCGGCGCGTTTGCGGCTGAACTCATGGAACTGCTCCAGCGTAAAGCCGAAAAGATTGGGGGCGCTGCCCACCTCGTTAAGGGAGGTGAGCTTGTTGTAGATATAGAGTATGGTATCCTCGAAGCCCTTGGCCATTAACGGAGCCGTGTACTGCTGGAAATTCATAACGAAGGCCAGCACATCCTTTTTGTTCTCGTCGCGCAGCGCCCTGTGCTCTCCCATCAGCAGGAAAGCTTCGATGAAGTTCAGTTCATAGCCGAAGCCGGAGAGTTTTTCCCTCGCTTTTTGCGCGGCCGTGCGGATATAGTCTTTCTCCGTCCCGGCGGGGCCGGCCTCGGTGTTTATGTAGGTGCGGTAGACGGGAAAATTAGCCATCACTTCCACCAGCGCCCGGCGCAGGCCGTAGAGGGTAATGTCCCGGCCGTAGCGGTCATTGGCGGAGGCTTTCTTTATGATATTGGCCAGGTTGTCTATGTTGCCGGCGAGATGCTTGCTTATAATCATGCGCTTCTTGGCGCAGACCAGTTCTTCGAACGGGGTTTCGATCCCGGTGAACCTGTAATAGGACCGGCTGAACTCTTTTTCGTTCTCCCGGCGGCAGAAGACCCCGTTGGCGTAGTTGGTGAAGTCGTAGCCGGTGGTTCCCTGTATCGCCCACCCGGCGGGCAGGTCCTCGCCGGGGGCGAGGATCTTTTCCACGGCCAGGTAGACGTCCGGGCCGACCGCCTGGCGCAGGCGCGTGAGATAGCGTTCCGGGTCCATCAGGCCGTCCACGTGGTCCACCCGGAAGGCCGTGATAGCGCCTTCTTTCACAAGCCGCAGCGCGGTGCCGTGCACATAGTCAAAAACCTGCGGATCTTCTATGCGCAGCGAGATCAGCTCGTTGATGGTGAAGAACCGGCGGTAGTTTATCTCTTCGGCGGCCACTTTCCAGTAGGAAGGCCTGTAAAACTGCTCGGAAACTATCTCGTCCAGGGCGTCGAAACTGTCGGAGTTCCCCTTTTCTCCGCTGAGTCGGACCAGTTCCCCGTCCATGAACGACTTGATCTGCGGAACGCCGGTGTACAGCGTCCAGAGCATTTTTTTTGCGTGCAGGAACTGCCCCTCCCGGCTGGTCTCCCCCTGGGCCGCGGCCAGGTTCTTAAGAAGGCTTACCGTGCCGATATAATTGGCCAGCTCGGGAGCGTCCGGGCCAAGCACGGCTTCCAGCGGCGCGAGGTCGCGGCCGAAGACCTCTATATAGCTTTCCATCCTCAGCGGCAGCCTGAGGCGGTAGTAATCAAGGGTCAGTCCCGCTTCGCTGTAGGCCAGGCGCAGTTCCCCGTTCTCCAGCGCTTCCCCGTAAAATGAGCCCAGGAAAGGGGTAAGCAGCCGGCCGCGCAGGTTCTCGTAGGCGTGGTCCCAATCCACGTCGAAGAATTCGCGCGAAGCGGAGCGCGGGCCTTTTTCCAGCACGTCCATCAGCATCACGTTCTCGCTGTCATAGGCCATGTGGTTGGGAACGATGTCCTGCATTATGGACAGCCCGGAGCCGCGCAGCGCGGCGGAAAGTTCCTTGAATCCTTCTTCGCCCCCCAGCTCCGGGTTTATGACCGTGGGGTCCACCACGTCGTAGCCGTGCAGGCTGCCCGCCCTGGCCTTAAAGACGGGAGAGGCGTAGAGGTGGCTCACTCCCAGGCGGGAAAGATAAGGGACCACGGCGCGCGCGGCGGCGAACGGGAAATCCTTGTGCAGCTGCAGGCGGTAGGTGGCCAGGGGAGGTTTCATGCGAGCTCGAATTTAACTTTAATGTGCGCCGAAGCCTTGACGAAAAGTTCCAGCCAGCGGGCGGCTTCCGGGTCCCCGCCTTCGGCCAGGGCGGTCCGGGAGACTGTCGCCGGCCTTCCCGCCCTGAAGAAGATGTTCTGCACCCGCCAGAGGTCCATCTCCAGGTTAAGCGGGGAGACGGCCTCGAGTATTTCGTTCATGCGCTCAAGGTGGACCATGTTCATGGGATCTGAACTGAAGGAATCCGCCAGAGCGTGGAGGGTTCCGGAGACCGCCAGTCCTATGGCCGACCTGTCTATGGAGAACGAAAAACGCCGGATAAGCGCCGCCGCCCGGCGCAGACCGGCGGCGTTGACCGGAGAGGATTTCAATGCCCGGGATATATCATCGTTGAGCACGGACTGGGCCACCGCCACGAAATAGGAGGGCAGCGGGGCATGCAGCCGGGTCGTTACGTCCAGGATGGCCGAATGGTGGTTATAGATCTGCCGGAAGGTGGCGTCGGTCTCCTCCCGGGCGGCCGAGAAAAGCTGGTCTATGATCTTGCGCTGCTCGTCCCGGAACAGATGCCAGAGAGAATAACTGCCCTTGGGAAAGTTAGCGCCTATCAGCCGGGTCATCTCCGCGAGGTCGCCCGCCTTGAAAGCGCTCTTGATGGCGGCGGCCATGTTGTTAAAGGCCTCTTCGCCCATGAACTCCCGGGCCGCGCCCAGCAGGTTATAGCCGCCCAGGTAGAGCATGACGAAGCTCACGCTGTTGGTCTGGGTGGTTATCTTAGAGGTGATATCCACCGTTCCCACGGCCAGGTTCTGGGGGCCGGACACAAGCACCTGCAGCGCGCGCTTTTTTACGTGGTAACAGAAAATATCTCCTTCCGCCGCCACCTCTTCGAAAACCGAGGACACGCCGTAGTGTACTCCCACGCGCAGCAGGTCCAGCGCTGCGGGCTTTACGAACTGCTCGTACACTTTGCGGCCATTGTCGTAGTCGGGCATATTGCCGGGAGCCCGCTCCAGCAGTTCCATGAACGCGCCTTCCAGTTCCACCCCGGAGGCTTCCCGCGCCAGCTGCACGGCCCGGGCCGCGTAGTTCAGTATCTGCACCGTCTCCAGCCCGGAGATCTCGTCGAAGAACCAGCCGCAGCTGGTATACATGAGCA
Source organism: Elusimicrobia bacterium CG08_land_8_20_14_0_20_59_10 (assembly GCA_002779045.1). Classification (GTDB taxonomy): domain Bacteria; phylum Elusimicrobiota; class Elusimicrobia; order Elusimicrobiales; family UBA9959; genus UBA9959. Next base: position 10,854 of record PEXO01000206.1, read on the forward strand.
TGGCGTTGCGCTGCATCTCCAGCAGCCTCACCACCTTGATGCGGTCAGCGCTGGAAAGTTCCCGGGCGCAGTTGGCTGCCAGGAAGGACGACAGGGTGGCTTCCTTGCGGTCGGTTACCACGTCGATATAGGCGTCCCGCGCCGCCCAGGGGTCGGGGAGCAGGCCGGCCGCCTGTTCCTCGTAGATGCGTGCCAGGTTGTCCCTGAGCCAGTCCAGCGCGCCCCGCAGCGGCGCGCGCCATTTCTGGCGCCAGCCGGGCTTGCCGCCGGAATTGCAGCCGCAGTCGGAGCGCCAGCGCTCAACCCCGTGCACGCAGCTCCAGGAGGAATTATCCCAGATCCCGGCCTCCCAGAGCGGAGGGTGCTTCTCCAGGAATTCACCGTAAACCGTCAGCTTGATGGCGGGGTCCAGCTGTGCGTTATGAAGGCAATAGGCCAGCGCCATGTCGCCGTGGATGTGGTGATGCCCGTAGGTTTCTCCGTCCGTGGCTATATGGGAGAGCTGCGGCTCCTCCCGGGACCGGTCCAGGGCGCCCAGGAGGCGGTCCAGGAAGACCTTGCCGTCGTTGAGCATGCCGTTGAAAGCTATTTCGCGCGAAAGCGGGCCGTCGTAAAAGAAAAGGGTTATCGACGCGCCGCCGGGCAGGCGGCACAGGTAAGGCCGCCGCGGGTCAATCTTCCCGCCGGAAACGTCATGCCATTCCTCCTGGTCCTGTTTGCGCACGCGCCTGGCCTGGCCGGGGGCGAGGATGGTGAACTTCACGCCGTTCCCGGCCAGTAC
>PEXO01000206.1:11681-11952 GCA_002779045.1 Elusimicrobia bacterium CG08_land_8_20_14_0_20_59_10
CCGGTTTACGGGCGAAGTGTTTCTGGTAGTTCCGGACTGAGGTTGTTACCTGAGCCCGGACCGATTCCGGGTATTTCATTAATGGCAGGAATCCGTGCGTGCCGGCGCAGGTGATAATTTCCAGATAACCCAATTGCTGGAATTTGTCAAATGCCTTGACCAGATTGCGGTGGTATTGGTTATGGTATAAATCCTGCAGTTTCTTAAATCGTTCATAATACATCTTGGCGCTATCATGGAATAGCCCGTCATTGGAGGTGTTGGCCATCTC
>PEXO01000084.1 GCA_002779045.1 Elusimicrobia bacterium CG08_land_8_20_14_0_20_59_10
TTAAATAGTGTAAGGCAGCAGCGGTTTGCCTGGAGGGGCGGCCGGGGCTTTATTTTGCGCACCCGTTGCGGATGGGAGGCTCCACCACTAATTTGCCTGGGGTGGAGGGAAACCGACGCAAGGGTTTCCTTCTTCCGGGTGCGCAAAACAAAGCCCCGGTCACCCCGACTGGGCATCTCGACGTGACTTTTGCAAACCGCTGTCACCTTACAAATAAAAACCCCCGGCCTTTGGGACCAGGGGTTTCTATTTGGCGGGGGTCAGCTTCCTGGCCTTCCAGCCTCTGGCTGCCTTAGTACATGTCCGCGCCGGGAGGCATACCGCCGCCGCCCATGCCGGCCATGGCGGGCTGCCTCTTCTCGGGCAGGTCCGCCACCAGGCATTCCGTCGTCAGCAGCGTGCTGGCAATGGAAGCCGCGTTCTCAAGCGCGGTGCGGGTGACCTTTAACGGGTCAACGATACCGGCCTTGATCACGTCCACGTATTTCAGCGTCTCGGCGTCGAAACCGATCTCCGGAGCGGAGTTCTTTATCTTCTCAATAACTATCGAGCCGTCCATCCCCGCGTTCTCAGCGATGATGCGCAGCGGGGAGAAGATGGCGCGGCGCACTATGTTCACGCCGGTCCTCTCGTCCTCGTTGTCGCCCTTCACCTTGTCCAGGGCCTTGACCGCCCGTATAAGGGCCACGCCGCCGCCGGGGATGATGCCTTCCTGGACGCCCGCTTTCGTGGCGTTCCTGGCGTCCTCTATCTTGGACTTCCTGGCCTTCATCTCGGTCTCGGTGGCCGCACCCACGCGTATCACGGCTACGCCGCCGGAGAGCTTGGCAAGCCGCTCTTCCAGCTTTTCCTTGTCGTAGTCGGAAGTGGTCTCTTCCATCTGCTTGCGGATCTGGGAGGTGCGCTTCTTTATCTCGGCCTTGTCGCCGGCGCCGTCCACGATGGTGGTGTTCTCTTTGTCGATGACCACGCGCTTGGCCTTGCCGAGCATCTTCAGTTCGGTTTTGTCCAGCTTCATGCCGCGCTCTTCGCTGATGACTTCGCCGCCGGTCAGGATGGCGATGTCTTCCAGCATCTCTTTGCGCCTGTCGCCGAAGCCGGGGGCCTTCACCGCGCAGCCCTTCAGGGTGCCGCGGATCTTGTTCACCACCAGGGTGGCCATCGCCTCGCCGTCGATGTCCTCGGCGATTAGCAGGAACTGCTTGCCGGTCTGTACTATCTTTTCCAGCACGGGCAGCAGGTCGTTCATGGCGGAGATCTTCTTGTCGGTTATCACTACCATGGCGTCTTCAAGGACGCATTCCATCCTTTCCGGGTCCGTCACGAAGTAAGGGGAGACGTAACCGCGGTCGAACTGCATGCCTTCCACCACTTCAAGTTCGGTTTCGGAGGATTTCCCCTCTTCCACGGTTATCACACCCTCATGCCCGACCTTCTCCATGGCCTGGGCGATAAGTTCGCCAATGACCTTGTCGTTGGCGGAGATGGTGGCTATCTGGGCCCTCTCTTCCTTGGTCTTCACGGGCTTGGCCATCTTCTTGAGCTCTTCGACAAGGGCGGTTACGGCCTTGTCTATGCCGCGCTTTATCTGTATACCGTCCGCGCCGGCGGTGATGTTCTTCAGGCCTTCGCTGAAGATGGCCTGCATGAGCACGGTGGCGGTGGTGGTGCCGTCGCCCGCTATGTCGTTGGTCTTGGAGGCGGCTTCGCGCACCAGCTGGGCGCCCATGTCCTCAAAATTATCCTCCAGCTCTATCTCCTTTGCGATGGTCACGCCGTCGTCTATAATGGAGGGCGAGCCGAACTTCTTGGAGAGGATGACCGACTTGCCTTTGGGACCGAGGGTCACTTTTACGGCGTTGGCCAGCTTGTCCACGCCGGCTTTCAGCCGCATCCTGCCTTCTTCCGAGTAAATTATCTGTTTTGCCATAATTACTGTTTCTCCTTCCTTATATATATGCTATTTCACGATGCCGAGGACGTCTTCCTCGCGCATGATGAGGTATTCCTCATCGTTTATCTTTATTTCGGTGCCGGAGTATTTTCCGTAAAGCACCCGGTCGCCGGTTTTGACTTCCATGGCGATGAGCTTGCCGTCATCCGCCATCTTGCCTTTGCCGGCCGCCATTACTTCGCCTTCCTGCGGTTTTTCTTTGGCGGTATCGGGTATTATGATGCCGCCTTTCTTCACTTCTTTGGGCTCCAGGGCTTTGATTATCACTCTGTCGCCGAGGGGCTGTATCTTTATCTTGGTAGCAGTGTCTGCCATACTTCCTCCTGTTTTATTTGTGCCGCTTAAAGTTGACTATTATTAGCACTTAAACTCCACTATTGCTAATTTTACCACAAATTGTTCTGGGTTGTCAATAGCGCTCTTCTCTTTTGATTGCTAAAAAAGAAGATCCGGGAGGCGCAAAGCGCTTCCCGGATCCCCGCGGTGTGCCGGCGTTCAGCCTTTCTTAAAGAAGAACCTGAAACGCGTGGCTCCCACTTCTATGACGTCGTCGTCGTTGAGGATCACCTTTTCCGCCAGGGGGTTGCCGTTGTATTTGGCGTAACCCTCCTTTATGGGGTTAAGGTAGTAGCCGTCCGGCCGCATGGTTATTACGGCCGCCAGCTCCGGGCCTCCGCCGAACAGTCCGCCGCCCTTGTAAGGTATGCTCGCCTGGGAGGATTGGCCTATATAGGTGGATAGCGCGGACAGCACAAATTCTTTCCGGCTGTCCAGCGGGTTCTCAAGCACTTCCAGCACCCCCTGCGGGGGCTTGGGTTTTTGTGAAGGAAGCGGCACTTCCGCGTCCGCGGCGAGCGCGGAATCATCCGCGTAAACCATTGAATACT
>PEXO01000057.1:0-11308 GCA_002779045.1 Elusimicrobia bacterium CG08_land_8_20_14_0_20_59_10
TAGAAATTTCCTTTTTTCTCTCGTCGGTAATCATACTGTCGCCTTTTTCCAAAGCTTCACAGCCAACTGCGTAAAATCCAGGACCGCCACTTTTACCGCCAGCCACGCCCAGGGGGATGATTACCTCCTTTGCGGCGTCCGGCAGCCGTCCGCCTCCCGCTCCGCTTGCGCTCCGCGTACAGCGCGGTATACTGCATCCTATGCTCGCGGCGTCGCCCTTTGCCCGCCGCTGGCGCGGCTGGCAAGCGCTCCGCTCGCTCGCTCCTGCGCTGTTGAAGCTCGCCCGGCTCGCGGGGAGGGTAACCTCCTGTGCGCGCCCCGCCAAAGCGCACTTATCAAATTCCACGCTCACGCTCTTAAAAAAACCCCCGCAAACTCCCACACACGGCAACGTTCACTGTCTCGTCTCGTGCACAGGCTTGCGCTACTCCCCGATAAAGTGCTCCTTGCGCATTATCTTCAATATACGCTCCGCGGCGGCCGGCCCGGAACCGGAGAACATTTCCGCCTTTTCCCTCTGCGCCGGCGGGTATATCCGGTTCACCTGCGTGGGCGAGCCCTTGAGGCCCAGGTACTGCGCCTCGGCGCCTATATCCTCGGCGTTCCACACGTGATAGGGCTTGGCCAGCGAACCGTGCACCGCCAGGAAAGACGGGTATCCTGGCGTGTACTCATTGTGCATGATCATCGTTAGCAGCACCGGCGCCCGGCATTCCATTATCTCGTGGCCGCCGTCTATCTGTTTGCGCGCTATTATCCTGCGGCCGTCCACTTCTACGGTCTCGCAGAAAGTGATCTGCGCCATGCCCAGGTGCTGGGCTATGGCCGGGCCGGTCTGGGCCGTATCGCCGTCTATGGCCTGCATACCGCAGAATATCATATCGGTCTTGCCGATCTTCTTTACGGCCCTCGATAGGGCATAAGAGGTGGCCCAGGTATCCGAGCCGGCGAAGGCCATGTCGGAAAGCAGGACCCCCTCGTCGGCGCCAAGCGCCAGGCCCAGCTGCACCACGCTGCGCGCCTGCGGCGGGCCCATGGAAACGACCGTGACCCTGAAATCGTGCTTTTTCTTCAGCTCAAGAGCGGTCTGCAGGGCGAAATGATCGTACGGGTTGATGATGCTCGGCACCCCGGTCCTTATCAGCGTCCCGGTTTCCGGGTTTATCTTCACCTCGGTGGTATCCGGCACCTGCTTTACGCATACTACGATATTCATGTGTCGCTCCTTAAAAACTGTCGAAGGCCGGGAGTCGGGCGTTTTTGAGTTTTGAAGTCTTTCGACTCACGACTCATTACTCCCGGCTCCGTACTTACTTCGCCTTGAACGTCTGCTTGAGCCCGGCAGCCACCAGGTCCATATCCGCCAGCAGGCCCTTCTGCTCGGCCTGCACCGCCTCGATATTGACCGCGTCGGCCAGCGTCCCGGCCGTATCCGAGGCGCCCAGCACCAGGGCAAGACCCTCCATGGACACGGTCAGCGCGGCTTCGCGGGCGAATATCCTCGACATAGCCTGCAGCGTCTGCCTGTCGAAACGCACCGTTTCGGAGTATTTCTGCGCGGCCGAGGCCGCGGCGAACACGGCGGCGGTCTCCGCGGCGGTGATCAGGGTCCCCAGCTTGAAAGTCACATGCTGATGCCGGGTCAGCTTCCGCACACGGCATTCCTCCATCACGGCGGCCAGCGCCCTTAGGGCCAGCACGGCGGCATGCGCCCCGGCGCCCGGTTCACGGGCGTGGACCTGGTCCAGCTTGTCGGCCATATCCAGGTAATAGCGGCCGCGTGTCTTTAAATGCTCCTGCCAGCGGCCGCGGTAGATCGTCATCTGCAGCACCTCGCTGGTGCCCTCGTAAATGCAGGTTATTTTTATGTCCCGCTTTATTTTTTCCACGGGGAAATCCCTGGTGTAGCCGTAGCCGCCCAGCGCCTGTATGGCATCGTCGGCCGCCTTGTTCCCCCACTCGGAAGCCCCGTACTTGGCAATAGCGCCTTCAGTCTGAAGTCCGTGCTCGCCGCAGTCCAGCCGGTTGGCCACATCCTCGATATAAGCGCGGGCCCCTTCCAGCCGCACGTAGTTGGGGACGATCAGCTTATGCGTATAGCCCTGCTTGTCGGAAAGCGGGCCGCCGGCCTGTATGCGCTGCTGACTGTAACGTATGGCCTGCTCCATGGCCTCCAGGCCGGCGCCCAGGCCGAAAGCGGCCACCATCACGCGCGTGTAGCCGAATACCGCCTGCGCCTGCAGCAGACCTTTGCCTTCTTCCATGCCGATGAGGTTCTCGGCCGGCACGTAGACATTGTCGAGCGAGAGACCGGCGGTGTTGGACAGGCGAATACCATGCTTGTCCTCGTGCTTATTGGGCGAAAAACCTTCCATGCTGCGCTCGACCAGGAACCAGGACGGGCCGCCAGGGGCCATCGCGAGCACCGTGTAGAGGTCCGCCACTCCGCCATTGGAGATCCACTGCTTGTTGCCGGTAATGTTATAGCCGGCCACCACAGCGTTCTTCACCACCGGCTCGGCGCGGGTCCGCAGGTTCAGCAGGTCGCTGCCTGCGTCGGGCTCGGTGGCGGCATAGGCCACCAGCAGGTTTTGGGAAGCTATGCGGCGCAGCCATTTTTCCTTCTGTTCCTCTGTTCCGCCCTGGTTAAGCGGGTCGGTGCCGAGGAAAGTGGCGAAGACGCCGGTGGCGATTCCGAGGTCGATGCGGGCCAGGTACTCGCAGACGCGGTAGATATCGAAAGTGCCGCCGGAAACGCCGCCGTATTCGGTCGGTATCATCAGCAGGTGTACGCCAAGCACGTCGTGCTTGTACATCTCCCTCAATATTTCCTCCGGGAATTCGTTCTTCTCATCCAGCCCGCGTATCAGGTTATAAGGCAGGCGTCGCTTCGCGTATTCCCTGAGGCTGTCCAGCATCAGGTTCCTGGAGATGGTATCGAGACTTGCCATTAATGACTCCTTGAAGAAAATTCCCGGCAACCGGCAGTTCAATTCCCCGTCCCCCTACACTTTCGCGGCGACGCCGGAAGCGGCATACTCTTTCGCTTCCGCTGTAAGTTTTTCCGCCGCGGCCCTGTCCTCCAGGGATTCGGCGTTGATATAGACGTTCTCCACGGCGCAGCGTATGGCGGTTTCCAGCTGGTAAGCCGCGCTCCTGAAATCGGACTGTACCCGCGCGGCCACGTACGCTTCGCAGACCTTGAGCCCCACCAGGGCTTCCGAAGCCAGGCGGGCGGTCTTAAGCGGCACCTCGGCCGCGTATTTCAGCGCAGCCTGCATTTTAGCCTTGCGCTCAGGGTCGTCCTTGGGCAGCTTCATGACCGCCATGAATACCCCGAAAGAGGCGGAATCCTCGCTGACGCAGTTCTGCAGCTGCGCTTTATGTTCGCCCAGGCGCTCGAGCAGCGTATTGAGGGCCGGCTTTTTGGCCTCCTCGAGTTTCTTTCCCCTGAGTGTTATCCCTATGGCCATGGCCCCCAGGGCGCAGCCCATGGCGCCGCTTATAGCCGCGGCCGAGCCGCCGCCCGGGGTGGGGTCGGTGTTGGCCAGCGCGTCCACAAAAAGATTGGCCCCGGCCTGCCAGGAACTCAGCAGTTTGAGCAGCTTTGTTTCCAGCACCTGGGTTTCCTTGTTAAAATCCTTGACCTGAAGCGCCTCTACGGCATAATCCGTAATGGCGTCCTGGGTGGTGAGGCCTATCAGTTCGGTGCCGGTCACGGCGATGTCCTTCGGGCCCAGCTCCTTCGCCAGTTCATCCATTACGCGCTTTATGGACGTGGTCCGGTAATCGGTGAGCACGGTGGACAGCTGCACCTGTCCCTTTGATTCCAGGAAGATCTCCTTGGCGCGCAGCGCGGGCAGACCGCCGCCGGAAGTGCGTATTTTCTTAGCCAGTATTTTGACAAAGGCCATGTCGGTGGTGGCCAGGTTCACATTGAAATTTACTATCTGGTTGCGGGCGCCCACGGCCATGGCGCCGGCGGTGGGGTGAATATGGTTCGGCCCGAAATCAGGCACGCGGTCCGGGTTCTTGCCTATATCCTCGCGCAGCCCCTCGAACTGGCCTTTCCTGACCTTGGCCAGGTCGCGGCGGTTCTCATTGCGGGCGGCCCTGTCGTAAAGGTAAACGGGGATATTCAGCTCTCTGCCTATGCGCTCACCGGTAACTTCGGCCAGCTTCATGCAGTCCTCTATGGTGCTGTCCATTATGGGGATGAAAGGGGCCACATCGGTGGCGCCCATGCGGGGATGCTCGCCTTTGTGATGGTTCAGGTCTATGAGGGAGGCGGCTTTTTTGGTGACCGCGAACATGGCTTCGGAGGCGGTCTCGATGGGAGCTATAAAGGTCAGAACGGTGCGGTTATGGTCCGCGTCCTTTTCCACGTCCAGGACCAGCACACCTGGCACGGCCCTGGCGGCGTCCACGATCTTGTTTATCTTGTCCAGATCCCGGCCTTCGCTGAAATTGGGCACGCATTCCACGAATTTACCCATAAATCCTCCGGAACGGGCCGGCTTAAGCGCCAAGGCCCCGCTTATAATTACAGAACAATGATACTTAATAAGGCGGCGGCGGGGCAATATTCTCCGACTAACCTCCGACTAACCCTCCGAAAAACCGGCCGGTAAAGCTTCTGTATGGCGCGTGACAATCAGGTGTTTGGTTTTTCCCGGTTGCCTGATGGCCTATTTACCAAGTTGCCCGGTTCCCTAATTGCCAGCCGTGCCGGCTTTCGGAAAAAGAACCGCAACATGGCTGTAACAAAAGTCAAACACCAAATCTAGTACAATATGCTATTATATTACCGGGTTAGAAGGGACGACGCGCTATGAAAAAGATATTGCTGGTGGAAGACGATCCCTCCGTAATGGTGATGTTGAAGGACTGCCTGGAATCGCAGGGTTATATGATAATCCCCGCGGAAAACGGCAGGACCGCCCTCAACTGGGTGAAAGAAAGCAGCATGGACCTGGCCATAATAGACCCGGGACTGCCCGACATGAACGGGATGCAAGTCTGCAAAGCGATAAAAGAAACCCCCCGCACCCGCGTGACCCCGGTAATAATACTTACCGGGAACAACTCCAATGAAGCCAGGATAGAAAGCCGGCTTTTCGCCAATGCCGATCTTTTCCTGAACAAACCCATAGCCATCGGCGACCTCAGGACGGCCGTCAAGAAAGTGCTCGAAGAATCGGAAAGGGAAAAGAGGCTTTTAAGAACTTCCATCAAGTTCCGTCTGGACGGACGGTTATCCAAGCCGGGTCAGCAGGGCTGAAACCGCCGCAAGGCAGGCCGTCCCGGTCCTCAGCGTGTAGTGGCCGAGGCTCATGGACATAGCCCCCTTTGAACGCGCAAATTCCATCTCCCCCCTGGTAAAACCGCCCTCGGGCCCCACAAAGAGCTTTATCCCCGTTTTCCCGGCCAGCGCTTTGGCCGTCTCGTCCGGCGCCGCCCCGTCCGCGCAGGCGAACACGCACGGGCCGCCGGAAACAAGGATATCGTCAAGCTTTTCCGGTTTTAAGTATTGCCGGCAGGCACCCGCGGCCGCACTGCTTGCAGGCGGCCGTGGTTATCTGTTTGAACCTGGGCAGCCGGCGTTCCCAGGCGCTGAACAGATCGAACTGCACGCGCGAGCTCCAGACCGGCTGGAACGACTCCACCCCCGCCTCGGTACAGTGCTCAAGAATACTTTCGAAGGCAGGCCGCGCGGCCGCACCGAAACATAAAGCCAGCTTTGTGCGGTATTCCGGGTCCGGGAGCTTTTCCTGCAGCAGGCCGGTAACGCAAGACGGCTCCGCCGCCTTTATGACGCACCGGTAGCGGTTGCCGCGCCCGTCGAAGATCTCTATCTCGTCCCCGGCGCGCGCGCGGGCGGCTTTCACTATATGCGCCGCCTCGTCGGCCCCGGAAAAGAACTCCCCGTTGCGTATATTCTCCGGCGGTATGAAATATTGCGGCATAGGGTTCCTACGCCCCCAGAATTTTCTTGAAAAAGCCCTTTTCCTCTTCCGGCGGAGGCACTTCATGCCCCGCGATAAGCGCCAGTTCGGCAAAAAGCTCACGCTGGCGCGGAGTAAGGTCGTGAGGAACTTTCAGTTTCACCTTCACCAGCAGGTCTCCGCGCGGGCGCCCGCCCGGGCCGGGCATGCCTTTTTCGTGCAGGCGGAAAACCTTGCCGTGCTGGGTGCCCGGTGGGATCTTGATCTTGGTACGGCCGCCCTCTATCAGCGGAACTTCCCCCTCGCCGCCGAGCGCGGCCTGCCAGACGGCCACGGCACACTCGTATACCAGGTCGCGCTTATTGCGCTCAAAATGCGGATGATGTTTCAGGCTGACCGCTATGTACAGGTCGCCGGAGGAGCCGCCCCTGGGCCCCGCGTCCCCGCCGCTGGAAACACGCAGTACCGCCCCTTCCTCCACACCGGCCGGGATCTTGATATTCAGGGAAACGCTTTTCTTGCTGCGGCCCTGGCCGCCGCAGGCCTTGCAGGGCGAAGTTATAACCTCTCCCTGGCCGCCGCACTCGGGGCAGGCCTGGCTGAAGGAGAAAAAACCCTGCGAATACTGCACGCGGCCGGCGCCGTGACAGGTGGGACATTTTTTTACACCGCTCCGGCCGCGCGCGCCGGTCCCGTCGCACTCCCCGCAGAGCTCGGTACGCTCGAAATTAACCGGCACCTTCACGCCGTTAAAGGCGTCTTCAAGTGTTATCTCGGCCGCGTACTTGAGGTCGGCGCCGCGTCTTGAGCGCGGCCGCCCGCGGGAGCCGCCGCCCTGCGCGAACAGGTTTTCGAACAGGTCGCCGAAAACATCCCCCATGTCCGCGCCGGGAAAGCCGCCGAAGCCGCCCCGCCCGCCTCCGGATTTAAGCCCTTCGGCCCCGAACTGGTCATAAATGCGGCGCTTGTCCGGGTTGGAAAGCACCTCATAGGCCCCGTTTATTTCTTTAAAACTGGATTCGGCCTCGTCGTTGCCCGGATTCCGGTCAGGGTGGTATTTGAGGGCCAGCTTACGGTAAGCCGTCTTTATCTCGTCGTCGCCGGCATTGCGCGCGACCCCGAGCAGACGGTAATAATCGTTTGATGCCATAAAAATAAAAGTGAGCGGGGAGCGGCGTACGGAGGCCGGTTGGCCCGCTGTACGCCGTCCCCGGGGAATGCCGTTTTACTTCTTCTCGTCGACCACTTCCGCGTCTACGACGTCGTCCTTGCCGCCCGCGGAGGCTTTCTCTCCCTCGGGGGCCGGGCCCGCCCCGGCGGCGCCGGGATTGGACTTGGCCTGGGCTGCTTTATACACGGCTTCGCCGAGCTTCTGCGAAACCTGTATCAGCGAGTCCTTGGCTTTCTTCAGTTTGTCCAGGTCGTCGCCTTTCAGCGCTTCCTTAAGTTCGCCTATTGAACGGTCCACGGCCAGGCGCTCGTCCTGGCTGATCTTGTCGCCGTGTTCCTTCAGCGCCTTCTCCGTGGTATAAAGCACGGTGTCCGCCTCATTTTTTGCCTCCACCTTCTCCTTGTACTGCTTGTCGGCGTCGGCGAACTGCTCGGCCTGCTTCATGAACTTGTCTATCTCTTCCTTGGACAGCTTCGTGGGGGCGCTTATGGTGATATGCTGCGCCTTGCCGGTACCCAGGTCCTTGGCGTGCACCTCAAGGATGCCGTTGGCGTTGATGTCGAAAGCCACCTCTATCTGCGGTACGCCTCGCGGCGCCGGCGGTATGCCGTCCAGGTCGAACTTGCCCAGCGACACGTTGTCGCCGGCCATCGCGCGCTCGCCCTGCAGCACGTGTATCGTTACGGCGGGCTGACTGTCCGAGGCGGTGGAGAAGGTCTGTGTTTTCTTCACCGGGATGGTGGTGTTCTTATCGATGAGGCGGGTCATCACGGAACCGAGGGTCTCGATGCCTAGCGACAGCGGTGTGACGTCCAGCAGCAGCACGTCCTTCACGTCGCCGGTCAGCACCGCGGCCTGCACGGCGGCGCCGGAAGCCACGCATTCCATGGGGTCTATGCCGTGCTCTATCTTCTTGCCCGCGTAGTCCTCGATGAATTTCTGTACGATGGGCATGCGGGTGGGGCCGCCGACCAGTATGATGCGGCTGATGTCGGAGGTTTTGAGCTTGGCGTCGGCCAGCGCGGTGTCTATGGACTTCTGGCAGCGCTTCACTATGGACTCCACCAGATTTTCCAGGCGGGAGCGGGACAGCTTCAGCGCCAGGTGCTTGGGACCGGAAGCGTCCGCGGAGATGAACGGCAGGTTTATCTCGGTCTCCATCGTGGTGGAGAGTTCGATCTTGGCCTTCTCCGCGGTCTCCCTGATGCGCTGCATCGCGGTAGAGTCCTTCGTAAGGTCTATCCCTGTGTCCTTGCGGAACTCTCCGGATATGAACTCCACCAGGGCGCGGTCCATATCGGTGCCGCCCAGCTGGGTATCGCCGGAGGTGGAGATCACGTCGATGGTCCCCTCTTTGCTCATTTCCATGATGGTAACGTCGAGCGTGCCGCCGCCCAGGTCGAACACCAGTATCTTCTGGTCGCGGCCTTCTTTGTCTATGCCGTAGGCCAGCGCGGCAGCGGTGGGCTCGTTGACGAGGCGCACCACTTCGAGGCCGGCTATCGTGCCCGCGTCCTTGGTGGCCTGCCGCTGGTTATCGTTAAAGTAGGCCGGCACCGTGATGACGGCCTTTTCCACTTTTTCGCCCAGGAAGGCCTCGGCGTCGCGCTTCACTTTCTGCAGCAGGAACGCCGATAACTGCGGGGGCGCGAACTCCTTGCCTACGATCTGGTATTTATGGTCGGTGCCCATCTTGCGCTTGAAAGCGGAGACGGTGCCTTCCGGGTTGGCGACGGCCTGCCTGCGGGCCGGCTCGCCGACGAGCATCTGCCCGTCCTTGGCGAAGGCCACGTACGACGGGAAGGCCTTGCCCCCCAGCGTGGTGCCTTCGGCCGACGGGATGATGGTGACTTTGCCGCCCTCCATCACCGCCGCGGCGGTATTAGATGTTCCGAGGTCTATGCCTATTATTTTTGCCATGTGATATCCTCCAAATTAAGTTGCTGAAAATTATTTCTCCTCCGTCTCCGCCGGCATCTCTTCCGGGGGGGCCTTCTTCCTGGCTATCTGCACGCGCGCCGGGCGCAGCGTCTTCTCCCCGTAGTAAAAACCTTTCTGCAGCTCCTGCGTTACCAGCCCGTCGTTCTCGTCCGTACCGTCCACAACCCCTATTATCTCGCAGGCCATCGGGTCATAGGGCTTGCCGAGCAGCTCCATCGGCCGTATCCCCTCCGCCTCGAATACCTTCGAAAATTCCTTAAAGATCATCTCCAGCCCTTTCAGAACCTCTTCAGCCCCCCCCCCTTCCCTGGCGTTATTGATGTGGAGGTGCGCCGCCAGCAGCAGGTCGTAAAGCGGCAGAAGCCTGAGCAGGATCTCGGCCTTGCCCCACTTGATCAGCTCCGGTTTTTCCTTCTCCACGCGCTTGCGGTAATTTTCAAAGTCGGCCTGCAGGCGCAGCAGCTGGTTATAATAGTCCTCCGCCTGTTTTTTACTCGTCTCCAGCTCCCCGGCCGGGGCTTCGCCCGGCTTGGCCGCATCTTCACATACCTGGTCCGGCTCTTCCGCCCCGGTCGTTGTCTTTTTTGCTTCAGCCTTATGGTTTTTCATAGCCTTAATCTTCAAATTCTATTCTATCCCATTCTCCCAGCATCTCCTCCATCATGGAGCTCACCGTGTCCACGAGCGAAATCATGCGGGGGTATTCCATCCGCTTGTAACCCAGTATGCCCACCAGCCCCACGGCCTTGTTGTTTATACAATAAGAACTGGACACCAGGCTGAAATTCCTGAATTCCTTGATGCTGTTCTCGGAGCCGATGGTCACGTCCACTATATGACGCTTGCCGGGTTCGGCCAATGCTTTCGTCTTGGAGGCGCAGTCGTGCAGACGTTCGCGCAACAGCCCGAAAAAACGCTCTTTCTGGTCCAGCACGGCGGCGATACTGCGAAAATCCTCCATATTGCCGTCTTCCAGGTTAGCATAGATCCGGCTCAACCCCTCCAAGTGCAAAGCGTCCTCGTTCCCGGCAAGGCCCCGGAAATACTCCGCCAGTTTGTGCAGCAGTTCCCCTATACCCTTGTCCCTGCCCCTGGGGATGAACTCGCGGGCGATCACGCCGGGCACGTCCGACACCGGGACATCCTTCAGGCGCCTGTTCAACTGCGACGCCAGCACCTTCACCTGGCCCTTTTCCGCCGGGTGCTCAAGCGCAAAGGTCGCGTGCTTTATCATCCCCGAGTGGGAGAATACGACGGAGAGCACGTTCTTCGGCCCCATGCTGATAAGGTCCAGACGCTTCACGCCGTCCATGTCCGTGTCTGCGCCCATTACGAACCCGGCCCACTTGGACGTATCGGCGAGCATCCTGGAGGTCTGCTTAAGGAAACCGTCGAGCTGCTCGATGCGGCGTTCATGCTCGGTCTCCAGGCGCTCCTTTTCTCCCGCGGCAAGACGCTGCAGGCGCAGTATATTGTCCACATAGGCCCGGTAGCCCCTGTCGGAGGGGATGCGGCCGCCGGAGGTGTGAGGCTGGTAAAGATAGCCGGTCTCTTCCAGCTCCTTTAATATGTTCCTTATGGTGGCGCTGGAAACGTTGAATTTCCCCTCTTCCGCGATAAGCTCGGAGCTTACCGGCCGGCCGGTGCTGACATAATTATAGACCACCCAGTTAAGGATCTTGTCTTTCCTGTCCTGCGCTACTTCCGGTTTAAGAACCCTCATAATTATCCCGGCTCCGACGTGTGCGTAAGCATCATAATCTAAATTGGCACTCAAAACACATGACTGCTAAAAATATTATACACCTTCCGCGCTTAATTGTCAATACTTTGGCCTGAGTGCTAAAAATAACCCGGCCTGACGCATATCAAGGCGCGTTCATTCGGAGTTTGATACACTGGTATCAAGGATTTGCGGTTAGAGCGGAGGAATGGATGAAATTTTTAGTGATATTTTCTCTTATATGCGCGGCGGCCATGCCGGCCCGCGCGGAGCTGGATCTTAGCTGGCCGCCCGGGGTCATACCGGGAACCCCCGGCGCGGTGACGGTACCGGCCCCCTCCCAACCCGCCAGGGCCCTCCCCAAGGACGGGATGAACTATTCCGCGGCCGAAGAGATCCTTAT
The DNA here is from genome assembly GCA_002779045.1 of Elusimicrobia bacterium CG08_land_8_20_14_0_20_59_10. Lineage (GTDB taxonomy): Bacteria > Elusimicrobiota > Elusimicrobia > Elusimicrobiales > UBA9959 > UBA9959. The sequence continues at coordinate 11,184 of PEXO01000057.1, forward strand.
AAAGGAATTCGGCTTGACAGGCATCAGCCTGGACATGCCCGAAGCGCAGATAGGAGCGCAGATAAACAATTACCCCGGCGGCATTTGCCCCGAACAGGCCCTGCGCTCGGCGCTGAACAGCTTCC